>JAERSX010000807.1 GCA_016845285.1 Deltaproteobacteria bacterium
CGTCGAGCTCGAGGCCACCGGGTGCGTCGAAGTCAGACATGGCGGGTTCGCGCACCCGCGAGGTGTGCAGAGACAGGGGCGAGGCTCACAGTCTCTCCCAGACGTAGTCGAAGATGAGGAAGATGGACATCGCAAAGACGACGTAGTGAATGAGCAAGCGAAGGAACAACATTCCGAAGCCCCCCACGATGCCGAGGGATTGTCCGCTGGCCTTCACCTTGTAGACCGCACCCAGGAGCGCGCTCAGCAGCAAGGCGGTGAGGATGTGCCCCACGATGGGAAAGAAGTGCGACACGTGGTGGATGGGCGGCGTCAGGATGATCAACAGCCCCCATCCGAGGATGGAGAGACGTACCCCTGCCACCTTGTGGACGATCTTCTTGAGCAAGAAGGCCACCACGAACTCAGCCAGGATCAACAGAGCGAAGGCGAACAAGTGCTCCTGCATGCTCTGCAGGAGTGAGTCCAGCCAGGAACCTACCTCTTGCTCGCTCATCCCACCCTCGAGGTGACCGATACAGCCACACCAGCCGCCATCTCTTGTGTTCGCCCGAAGACCCTACATGCCGCAAGCCCAACACCGACTGTCACCACTCTGTCGAACTAAATGCGTGACGCTCAGGCCGTCGCTGCGGAGAGGTCCTGGGGAACGCCAAAGCGAGCCAGGACCTCGGCGCCATAGCGCTCCCGGATGGCATGGAGGCGGCGGAGGACCGTCTCGGCAGCACCCGGCCACGGTTGGTGAAGGGTCTCCTGCCAGATGTCCCACAGCATCCGCCCCGTTGCCGGGTGCCAGCCATCGCCCTGCGCCCAGGCACGCTCGTGCTCCGACCAGTGGAACTCCCAGCCCTCGCGGTCGCCCCCGTGTGCCGCAAAGAGGACGCCGTACAGCGCCACGACCCCCATCAAGCGAGGCTGCTCGACGAGCGCTCGACGGCCGACCTCGTCCAGCATCTCCTGAACGAGCTCCCGGTGGCCCTGGTGGTAGAGGGCGGCGACCAGGTTGAGCAAGGGAACCAGGCGGTTGGGGCTGCCGTCGCGGGCCCACCGCTCCAGGCTCTCGCGGGCGCAGCGCTCCGCCGCCTGCAGATCGCCCAGCCAGAGGTGACAGGTGCTCTGGAAGTCGAGCAGGTTGGCGATGTGACGCGGCTGACCGATGGCGGAGAACGCGGCCGTGGCCTCCTCCCCTCGCCACAGGGCATCCTCGAAGTGGCCCAGGTTGGACAAGACGAGGCTGACCGCGAGCAGGCCATGAGCGGCCTGCTGCGACGGGGGATCCGTGGAACAGTGGCGGAGACATTCCTCGAACCACGACAAGGCCGCGACGTAGTCCCCCCGAACGAAGGCCGTGGCGCCGAGCTGCCAGGTGGCGGCCGCGTGGGCCTCGGGGGTCTCTGCAGCGGCGTGAAGGCGCGAAAAGCACGCCTCGGCTTCCACGTGATCTCTGCACCGCTGCGCGCGCTGCCCCATCCGCATCACGGTCTGCGCCCAGGCGGGATCGTCCTGCGGCGGGAGCCGGGGGCGCGGCAGCACACTCGCGTGGAGCACCTGCGGGAGCCGGTCGGCCAGCAACAGCACGAGGTCTATCCATGCCTCGCGATGCGGCGAGTCTTCCTCCACCAGCCCGCCCAGCTGGAGGCCTGCGAGGCGGCTCCAGGCCTGCTCGTTGGCGGCCGCCTCGAACTCCCCTCGAGCTTCCTCGATGGTGTCAGAGACCGAGTCACCAGCCCACGGTGGGCGCCGTCCCACCACCCAGTCGTAGACCTCGTCGCCCTGCACCAGCGACTCCGACTCGAGGAGCTCTTCCAGCATCTGTCGGGTCCGACCAGGAGAGCCTTCACAGGCACGCGCACACCACCCCGCGACGTCGGCGGAGACCGGGAGCATGGCCCGAACCAGCTCGGCACGATGGGAGATGGGGATGAGGTCGAGGGTCAGCGCCTGGCCGACGACCGTTCCTCGTCCCAGGACGACCAGGCCCCGTCGTCGCGGAGCCCGCGCGAAGTCTCGGCAGGCGTCGCTCGCGTCATCGAGCAGCCACAGCGGCACCCCACGTCCGCCGGGGTCGGGGGAGGGTGTGTGCATCAGCTCCACCGCATCACAGCCATGGGCAGCCAGCCTGAGCCACGCCAGCAGCGAGCTGACGCCGACTCCCGGCGGGCCCTGTACGGTGATCGCATCGCTGCACTCGACCGACGAGCCCAAGGCCGACCACAGCCGGTCGCGCGCGGAGTCTCTCGCCACCAGCCCGACCGGACGATGACGAAACAGCGACAGGCCCGGGCACATCCAGCCCAGCTCCAGGGCGGCCGAGACCACGTCTGGCGCCGTGTCGGGGAGCTCTGCGGGCGCGAGGTGCTCCCAGAAGCTCATGAAGGCGCGAGACGCCGACACGCCGCCCAACGGTGGGCCCACCAGCTCGCCCTCCGCTGCGGTCGCGGTCAGCGTCGCGGGCTCCCGAGGGGTGGCGGGACGATCACCGGCACTGACCTGCCAGCTCCGGGTCGACGCACTCCCAAGGAGCGCATCCAACCAACGGCGAGCGGCGACGGCGGTGGGGGGCCGAGCGCCGGGGTCTTCCACCCGCAGGCCATCCAGCCAGACCGTCAAGCGGTCGAGCGGCAGCCCACGCACCCAGTCCGGGCGCTGCATCCCCAGCTCCAGCAGTCGGGTTCCGATGACTCCCACACTGTAGAGATCTGCAGGCGGGCCCAAGGCGGTGCCACCGAGTACCTCCGGTGCCACGAATCCAGCCGTCCCATGTCGTCGGGAGGCCACCGCACCCACCTGCTGCGCCAACCCGAAGTCGATGACCTTCGCGCACCGGTCGCGCACCGACCACATGACGTTCCGGAGAGAGAGGTCGCGGTGGATGTAGCCGCGGCCGTGCACGTAGGACAGCACCTCCAGCAGATCTCGGAGCACGCCCAAGAGGCCCACCTCGCCACGCTGGGCGGTGATGTCGGCCAGGGTGCGACCGGAGATCAGCTCCATGGCCAGCCAGCCGGTCCCCATCTCCACAGACGGCGAGGCCTCGGAGGCCGAGACCTCTCCTCCATCCAGCAGCCGAACCACCCCGCGGTGACGAAGCCCAGCCAGCACCGGTAGCTCTTGTCCCAGCTCAGACAGCCGCCACCGGTCGCCCATCCGAGAGCGCAGCAGCTTGATGGCGACCGGCTTGGGATGACGGTGCGTCGTGGCGCGCCAGATCTCGCCGTACCCTCCCCAGCTCAAGCGCTCGTGGAGGGTCCATTCCCTCAGGCGCATCACCCGCTCACCTGCTGGCTCTTGGACGTCACGCAGTGCCCTTCGGTGTCTCGCCTTCGGAGGAGAAGCTGACGCGGGCCCGGTCGAGTCGGGTCCACTGCGGCTCTTTGCACACCAACTCCGAGTTCAGCCCCGCGCCTCGCAGACGACGGCGGATCCGGTAGATGACCACGTTGAGGTTGTTGGGATCGTTCTGGAGCCCTGCGCGCCCCCACAGGCCGACCCGTAGATCGTCATCGGAGACCCAGCCGGGCCGCGGAGTCGACTCCATGGCTCGCTCGGCCAGGAGCATCAGCAAGGTGGCCGCGTGGGAAGGCCGAAAGACGCATCGGCGCTTCGTCTGGACATCGGTGACACACACCTTGGGCACCGTGTAGGCATTCCGCACCTCGACCTCGCAGCGGACCCCCACTCTCATCGGGCCGTCGGTGACGGTCGCCGTCGAGGAGCGGCTCCGGTCTCGCAAGATGAGGAAATACTCCCCATCGACCTCGAAGGGCTCGTCGAGCGGTAGGGCGACCGCGACCGAGCCCACCTTGAGCTCAGGCGAGCGTCCCTCCCGCAGCACCAAGGTGCCAGCCGCCCCCGGCTGACCCGAGATCAAGGCGAGCGGGTGAGAGCCCTTGCCCAGCCTGGCCACCAAGCTCCCGTTCGCACGACACAGCGCCCATCCCTGCATTCCGACCGGCTCACTCGCGGGTCTAATCACGACGATGTGGGTCTGAGAGCCCAGAAACAACCGCTGACCCAGCAACACCGGGGTGGGCCCCTCGAGGCGCACACCGTCCAGCCAGCAGCCGTTGCGGCTCCCGAGATCATCTGCCAGCAGGCCGCCTTCGTGAGTCGTCAGCCGCAGATGGTGACCCGAGATGAAGGGGCGCGAGAGCACGACGTCGTTGTCGAGGGCACGGCCCAGGCGCAAGGGTTCGGTGGTCGCCCAGGAGACCGCGAAGCGCAGGTGCTCGATCACCACCCGGACCAAGACGCATTCCGCTGATTCCAACCCGCCCATCCGGGGAGGCTATCTTGTGATCAACCTCCTCGCGTCGTCAGGCTCTGTCGGATTCTCTGTCACGTCTGGATCCCCAGGTCAGGGATCGCAGTCTGGCACCTCGAGCTCTCCGCTGTCGTTCCAGGTGCCACAGGTGAAGCAGTCTTCTGTGATCACCGGAACCGTCTCGGCGGGGCACTCCTGGATGGCCACGCACTGGTAGCGGCACTCGGCCTCGCCGAAGGTCCGGTAGGCGACCGCGGCATGGTGGAAGTTGTCGTCGTAGACGGTGTCCACGTCGTAGCCCTCGCGCTGCGCCTGATACTCATCATAGGCCGTGCCCACCGGACACTCCTGTGGGCCGCAGTCGACGTCGTCGTCCTGGGGGCAGCCGAGCAGAGAGACACTGGTGGCCAGGACGAGCACGCCGAGCACACCCAGCTGTTCGCCGCGTCGGCCGTGAACCTCAGTCATCGTCGACTCCGACGTAGCGACAGCCCGCCTCCATTGCCTCTTCGTCGGTGACGTCGACGTTGAACCAGTCGCAGATCACCTCGAACTCGAGGTCATCCTCCACGTGTACGCAGGTGGCGGTCGGGGTGCCCGTCACGGTGCCGATGAGGTCGTTGCCGTACAGCGTGTACGTGGCGGTGACCGCCTCGTACTTCACCTCGCACCATTTCTCGGCTGGCACCACGTCCTCGCGCCCAGGCTCCACTGGCTCCTGGTCCTGGCCGGTGTCCCAGTAGTCCACGTCCGCACCCTTCGAGCGGCTCCTCGCCTCGACCTCCGGCTCAGCCGCGAGGGCATCGCGGTGGTACCTGTCCCACCAGTACTTGGGGTAGACGTAGCGCACGTCCATGTCCGCGGTGAAGATGATGACGATGCGGCCATCATCGTTCTCGGTGATCTGGCCGCGCATGCGGCCCCAGCCATCCCACGCCCCCAGGACACACGGGCAGGACTCGTCCTCGTCCAGGTAGCGCTGGAGGGTCAGGTCCATCTCGAGGTCCGGCGCGTCGATGACGTACTCCCGGGTGACGTCAGCGTACTTGCCCACACACTCGATGCCCGTGGAGGTGAGGTACATGGTCTGGCTCGAGGGACACTCGGCGCTGAGGAAGCTCCCCTCGTGTCGCTCGTCGAGGGAGTCCGCTTTCTCGGACACGTACTCGAGGCTGTACCCCGCACCCCAGTCCATCAGCACCATGGCGTTGATGACCGTCCACAGATGCCGCTCGTCGGGGGGCTCGACGTACTCGGGAGTCGAGGCGCAGGCCAGGCTCCACCCGACCAGGGCGCCCAGGCTCAGCTTCAGGTGTCTCACCACGACCCCCAGACCTTCTCGTAGCTGAAGTGGTCCGTCGAGGCGGACCAGTGCCCGTAGTAGTAGGGCGTAAAGCTGCCCTCGATCTCCCAGAACAGCACATCGTCGTAGAACCGCCCGTCCGTCTCCCACTCCGCCGCGTACCCCATCGAGATGGTGTCACCGTTGGCCAGCGAGCCTCTGACTCCCAGCGCCCCGCAGCTGTCGCCCACCTCGCGCCCGTTGGTGAGCTCGAGCTCGAAGGAGAAGTCGCAGTCGGTGCAGACGTCGGTGCGACGCGTGATCAGGTCGTAGGAGACGGTGCACAGGTTCTGGCCGTCGGCCTGCTCCCACCAGAACTGCTCGACGCCCACGAACTCCCCACCGGTGATGAGCCCCTGCGCCCGCGAGCCCACGATGACGGTCTTGTCGTGCTCGATACGTGAGAGGCCAGGGTGGGGCACCACGCCGCAGGCTTCACCGCTGGCTCCACCCAGCCGCTCCGTGTCGCCGTCCCCGTCGGAGGTGGCGCAGTAGGCGCAGTCTGCGGTGACCACGGGCCAGGTCCAGCCAGGGCACCTGGCCACGGTCTCGCAGGTGTAGCGGCACTCGCCATCATCGAACTGCAAGTAGCCGACGTCAGCCTCCAGGATGGGGGCGTTGGCCTCCGATGCATCCTCGCCCGGCTGTGCGTCAGACCAGGCCACCGAGTAGGTACCAGCCGGACACTCCCGGACGTCTTCACCGCAGACAGGCTCCTCCTGTGAAGCGCCACAGCCCACCAGGCCGCCCAGCCACATGGTCAGGCTCCACGCAACAGCTCTCAGTCCTCGCACTCTCCCCCCACGACCTCACCCTCGTCGACGGTGGCACAGGTGAAGCAGTCTTCGGTGATGACCGGGAAGGTCCACGCCGGGCACTCCTGCATCACCACGCAGGTGTAGCGACACTCCTCCTCCCCGAAGTCACGGTAGGCCACCCCGCCGGAGTAGGACCCAGGGTCGACCTCGGCCTCGACCTCGAACCCCTCTCGCTGGGCCCGGTACTCGTCGAAGTACGTCCCCACCGGACACTCTTGATCTCCACAATTCAAGGTGTCGGACCCACAGCCCACGAGGGAGAGCACCACCCATCCAATCACCAAACGCGAGCGCTGCCACCAAGCGCCTGGGTGTGGGATCTCGCCCCGCATGGGCACCTCCGAAGGAGCAATTTAGATGCAGTCGCCAGGCCATCTCAAATGGCGAAGGCGAGAAAGCCACCCCAAGCGACAACCAGCCAGGCTCCTCAGCCCACCCCTTGGGGGGGTGGGGATGAGGCACATGGACCCCCGCGAACCGACTTCGTGGGCATGGACAGGCCCGCGGTGAGCTCGGGCCAGGCGCGGCCCTGAGCGGGACCGATGGGGTGGTCCTGAGCTCCCCGGGCCGGGGGCCCGAACCAGTCCCAGCTCCAATCCCACAGGTTGCCGCTCATGTCGTGGAAGCCCCAGGCGTTGGCAGCGAAGCCTGACACCGGGGCGGTCTTGTTGTCGGGCGGGGCAACCTCGAAGAAGTCGTCGCTCCCGGCGTAGTCGCCCGTGCCGCCCGTGCCGCCCGCCCGCGCGGCGTGCTCGTGCTCGTGGTCCGTGGGCAGGCGGTAGCCGCTACACAGGAGCGCTCGGCGGGCCGATCATAAGCACACTCCAGACTCCACGAGAACCAAGAGATACTCGAACTCTTCACTGACACGCCCGCCCGCCCAGCCAAGAGCGCGGAACTTTCTCCTCCAGACGGCTGCAGAGCCTGCCGAACGGGAACCACGATGGAGGAGTCATGCCCACAGGGCTGATCTTGATCGCCATGATGAGTGGAGCAATGGCGGGTGAAGACCCGTGGATTGCGCCAGCCAAGACCACCAATCTCTTCATTGCGATGACTGGATCGCGATTCCAGGAGTTTGTCAGCACCTCCAATGAGCCCATGAGCTTGGACGCACCGATCGTCGGAATCGGTGGCAAGCTCTACCTTCGGCAGGGCCTGGGAAACCGCATGGACATCAGCCTGGATGTCCCCGTGTCCGCCAACCGCGCGCCTGACACCGACGGCACCGGGATGTACGAGCCGACCACCGGCGTGGGCAATGTGCAGCTGGACGTCCGACGGCAGTGGCTGTCATCCTCGGAAAACGGCTTCTCCTCTCGGCTGGCCGTGCGCAGCGGTCGGCTACACCAGAGCTCCCGCGGTCGGCTCACGAACCTCGGCGAGGGCTCCACCGATCTGGGAGCTGGTCTCGGAATCGGCGGCTTGTCGCCGCTGGGTCCGACCTTCATCACCCTGGATGCCGGTGGCACCTACTGGTATCGATTTCCTCTCGCGACCAGCAGCGATGGATCTGTCCCAGCCGATGAGATCACGTGGAGTGCCAATGCCGTCCTGACACCCTTCTCGGCCATGGGCCTCGGCATTGCGACAAGCGGACTCCACCGGCTGGGCGGTCAAGACCTGGGGGAAACGACCGTTGACGATCCAGATGATCGT
>JAERSX010000808.1 GCA_016845285.1 Deltaproteobacteria bacterium
TGGCCGAGGCCATCGTGCTCCTCTGCGACGGAGCGTGCGGCCGGGTCGTCGCGAGAGACCTTCGTCGCCCACGGTGAAGATCTGGTCCACGTCAGCGGCCCAGGGGCAAGGCTCGCCCGTAGCGTGCAGGCTCACGCTGGCCTCGCCGGCCGCGACAGCGGTGGCCAGCGCAGGAGCGTGGGCGCTCAGGATGGGGCCCAGCACGAGCGTCTCGGCGGCGGTGCCGGGAACGCAGGCGCGCCCGAGCTCTTCGGCCACGAGCACCCAGTCGAGGGGCCCCTGGCCGAGGCCATCGTGCTCCTCTGCGATGGAGAGTGCGGGCACGCCGAGCTCGGCGAGGGCTTCGTGGAGAGAGGGCACCGGGCCGGTCCAGGACGCGCGCACCACCTCGGGGGGGCACTCTGTCTTGAGGGCGGCCCGGATGCCGTCCCGGAGCTCCAGCTGTTCATCGGAGAAGGCGACGTGCATGGTCAGCGTCGCTTCGCGCGGGGCAGCTCGAGCACCCGGCGGGCCACGATGTCCCGTTGGATCTCGTTGGTGCCGGCGTAGATGGGCCCGGCGAGGGCGAAGGCGTAGTCGCGCAGCCAGCGGCCGGCCTCGAAGGCTTCATCGGAGCCGGCGTCGAGCTCGGCCCGGGCGCCCAGGAGATCGAGGGCGGTGGTGTGGGTGTCCACATCCATCTCCGACCAGAAGATCTTGTTGAGGCTGGAGTCGGCGCCGATGTGACCTCCCGCCATCATGCGGGTGACGGTGCCGTAGGTGTACAGGCGGTAGGCCTGGGCATCGAGCCAGGCCTGGGCCACGCGGCGCCCCTCCGGCAGGCCCTCCGTCTGTCGCCAGAGCCCGCACAAGCGCTCGGCCGTGGCCACGAAGCGCCCTGGGCTGCGCAGGCTCAGGCCACGCTCCGACGACGTCGTGGCCATGGCCACCTTCCAGCCGGCATTCACCTCTCCGATGACATCTTCATCGGCCACGAAGACATCGTCGAGGAAGATCTCCGCGAAGCTCTCATCTCCGTCGAGACGCTCGACACCACGGCGACTCACGCCTTGTGCGCAGAGGTCGAACATCATGTAGCTGAGGCCGCGATGTCGCACCGAGTCGGGGTCGGTGCGGAACAGACCGTACGCACGGTCACAGAACATGCCGCGGGTGGACCAGGTCTTCTGACCGGTGAGTCGCCAGCCTCCCTCGACCCGCCGGGCGGTGCTCGCCACACCCGCCAGATCGCTCCCAGCGTTGGGCTCGCTCCAGGCCTGGGCCCAGGTGACCTCGGCCGCCGCCATGGGCCGCAGGATGCGCGCCTTCTGCTCGTCGGTGCCGAACTCGAACAGCGTGGGTGCGAGCAGGAAGATGCCGTTCTGGGTGACCCGCTGGGGGGCGTCGGCTCGGTAGTACTCCTCCTCGAAGATGAGCCACTCGACGAGGGTGGCGCCGCGGCCGCCGTACGCCTCGGGCCAGCTCACGGCGGCGTACCCGGCCTCGTAGAGCTGGCGCTCCCAGTCGAGGTGTCGCGCGAAGCCCTCACGGGTGTCGCCCGAGGGAAGGCGCTCGGTGGGCACGTGCTTGGACAGCCATCGCCGACAGTCAGCTCGGAACGCCCGCTCACGTGATGTGTAGGTGAGGTTCACCCGCCGCCCTCCCCGTCCTTTCTGGCCAGCGAGGCCTTCATGGAGGCCACGTCTTCGCCGCCGATGTAGTCGTCACGACACAGGGCGTTGTGGGCGTGTGCCAGGTGGTGCAGGCCGTAGACGTGCTCCATGGTGTCACGCAGCCCCATGCGGTCTTCGGCCTGGTTGATGGCCATCTTGGTCAGTGCCAGCCCGAAGCGCGGCATCTCGGCGATCTTGTGGGCCATGGCGAGGGCGGTGGGCAGCAGCTCTGCACGCGGCACGACCCGGTTGATCATGCCGGCGGCCGCGGCGTCGGCGGCGCTCATGCGCTCGCCCAGGAAGAGGAATTCCTTGGCCTTCCGCGGTGAGAGGACATGGGCGTGTGCGAAGAATTCGACGCCGGGGATGCCCATGCGCACGACGGGATCGGCGAAGAAGGCGTCGTCGGCGGCCACGATGAGATCGCACACCCAGGCGAGCATCAGCCCCCCTGCGATGCAGGCCCCGTGTACGGCTGCGATGGTGGGCTTGGGCAGCTCGCGCCAGCGGCGGCACAGGCCCAGGTAGGCCTCCTGCTCGCGCACGAAGGTGTCCTCTGCGCCGGGCTTGCCGTGGTGGGGGTACCAGCTCGTGGCCCGGTGCTCGAAGGGACCATCGATGTCGCGACCGGGCGTGCCGATGTCGTGGCCTGCAGACCAGTGCTTGCCGTTGGCAGCGAGCACGATGGCGCCCACGTCGTCGTCGGCCACGGCTGCCTGGAAGGCGTCATCCAGGGCGTGCAGCAGGGCCACGTTCTGGGCGTTGCGGTAGCGCGGGCGGTTGAGGTGCAGGACGGCGACCCGGCCGTCCCGAGTGCTGGTGACCAGGGCCTCGCTCATGCGGTCTCCTTGGCGGCTGTGGGCACGCCCAGTTGACGGAGGCAAGCCAGGGCCTCGTCCTCGATGCGGGCCACCAGCTCTGCCACGGTGGGAAGCTCGTCGATGCTGCCTGCCACCTGGCCGGTGGGCAGCACACCGCTGTCGGGCTGTCCGTCGACCAGCGCTGCCTTGGTGAGCATGGGGGCGTTGGCGGCCATGAAGACCTGGGGCCAGGTGAGCTTGCTGTTGGCCTTCATCTGCCGCCCCTCCCGGAGGAGGTCTCCCAGCCCGTTGCCGGTGTAGCGCTGGAAGGCCAGGCCGTGACGGATGGCGCGCCAGGTGCGAGCCAGGGGACCGTCGCCCTCGAGGGCGTTCACGAAGGGGGTGCGCAGGACCCGCTGGGGGTAGCCGTCGACGGCGGTGGTCACCACGCTGTCGGTGAGGCGGGCCGACAGGTACCGGGCCTTGACCTCTTCGGGCACGTGGCTCTCCTGGGTCAACAGGAAGCGGGTGCCCATGGCGATGCCCGCGGCACCCCAGGCCAGGGCTGCGACGAGGCCGCGACCATCGCGGAAGCCGCCGGCCCCGATGACGGGGGTGTCGACGGCGTCGACACAGGCCGGCAAGAGCAGGGACGTGGGGATGGTGCCCGTGTGGCCGCCCCCCTCGCCACCTTGGGCGATCATGGCGTCCACGCCCCAGGCGCTCACCTTCTCGGCGTGACGCTTCGCCCCGATGGTGGGGATGCAGATCACCCCGGCTTCCCTGAAGCGTGCGATGGCATCGGGGCCTGGCGCCCGCGCGAAGCTGGCCACGCGGACCTGCTCGCGGAGCAGCAGCGCCACCCGGTCATCGATGTCGGCCTGGTCGGCCCGGAGGTTCACGCCGAAGGGCTTGTCCGTGCGCTCCTTGACCTTGGCGATGGCGGTCTCGAGCTCGCCCAGGCTCAGGGTGGCCGCGGCGATGATCCCCAGCCCACCGGCCTCGCTGGTGGCTGCGGCGAGACGTGCGCCCGCGACCCATCCCATCCCGGTCTGGATGATGGGGAGTCGGATGCCCAGGAGGTCGCAGAGCGGAGTGTGGAGGGGGTTCACGTGACGGCACCGCGGATGCGTCCATCGGGATCGAGAGATTCGAGGACCGCCTGTTCCTCGCTGCTGGGGGCGCGGCTTACACAGGGGTTGTCTTCGAAGTGCACGTCAAACCCGGTGTTACGTGAGACGTCGTCGGGCGTTACGCCGGGGTGCAGGCTGCGTGCTCGGAAGCAGCCGTCGGGCCCGCCGAAGTCGAAGACGCCGAGGTTGCTCACCACACGGCGGATCTCGTGGGCCCCTCGACTCGGCCCCACGCCACTCACGAAGTCCACTGCACCCACGAAGATGCGCGCGCTGTGGCGGGGCACCCAGTACGAGGTGGGGTGGCAGACGGTGTTGCCTGGGGCCCCGCGTGCGCCCAGGAGCTGAACCTTGGGCCGTGTGTGCGGGCCGATGCAGCTGATGTTCTGGTTGCCGGCTGCGTCGATCTGCGCGGCGCCCATGATCACGTGGCGACGTCCCCACCAGAGCACGTCGAACACGGTCTCGTAGGGCATGGGCCACTCGGGCTGTCCTGCCGCGTCGAGCACGGTGGCCACGCCGTCGGTGAGCACCAGCCCGGGCTCGAAGGTGGCGCGGGCCAGGCGTGCGCCCAGCGAGGGCAGGTAGCCCATGCCCGAGGCCATGATCTCGCCGTCGCCACGGAAGCACTCGGCCAGCGCCACGGCGCAGATGTCGCCCAAGGTCGTCATCACAGCCATTCCTCGAGGAAGGCCTGCCAGGCGGCCGGGTCCTTGGCGCCCGCGGCGTAGCGGCGCTGGGTGGCCTCGTCACGGGGGTAGTCGGGCAGACACTCGGTGAAGCCGGCGCCTCCGGGCGCGTCGACCACACCACTCACCATCATGCGGTGGAGCAGGCGGGCGGACAGCGGTGCGTCTGGGTCCAGGCCGATGGCCTCGGTGCTCAGGTAGACCTTGTCGGCGGCCAGGGCGAACCAGCGGTCGAAGTAGGGGTCTGGCCCGAGGACCTGAGCGGTGCCGTGCACGTCGGCGCGGTGGACGTGGAGGAGCGCGGCGTCGAGGCGCAGGGCCGGCACGGCCACGAGCTCGGCGTCGGTGTAGGGGCAGCGGATGGTGCGTAGCTCGGGGTTTACGCGCATCACGTCGCTTCCGAGCCCTGCGGGAGTGGGCAGGAAGGGCAGGCGACGTGCGGCGGCCCGCAGGCCGAGCTGGAGCATGCCCTCGTCGAGCTCGGTGACGGCGAGCTTCCCCGCCTGTCTGGCCACCCGGTAGTGGGGTTCCAGGGGGATGGAGTCCAGGGTCACGAAGCCCGTGATCAGCCGCTTCAGCTTCCCCATGGCAGCGAGGAGACCCACGTCTGGACCGCCGTAGCTGACGATGGTCAGGTCGGTGAGGTCGGAGCGTGCGATGGCACGGACCAGGTCCATGGGCTTGCGGCGGCTCCCCCAGCCACCGATGCCCAGCGTCATGCCAGACCACAGCGAGGCGATCACCGCGTCGGTGTCCATCCGCTTGTCGGGGAGTCCTGAGGTCGTCATCGTCGTGGGGTGCTCACTCATTCTCTGTGGCGCCATCGCGCACGAAGCGGTCTCGGGCGCGGTCGCCCTCGCCGGCGAGGTTCAGCTCGAAGGTGAAGCCCTGCTCGAAGCGGTAGGAGCGGTTGACGTCGACGGGATCGATGCCGTTGAGGCAGGCCTTGGCCGCCCGGATCACCGCGGGGCTCTTGGCGGCGATGTCTCGCGCCACCGACATGGCGGCGTCTCGCAGCTCGGTTCGGGAAACGACCTGCAGCACGCTGCCCCAGGCGTGGAGTTCCTGGGCCGAGGCCCGCGTGGCCGTGTAGACCATGGCGCGCATCTTGTGGGCGGGCACGAGGCGTGCGAGGTGGGTCGCTGCGCCCAGGGCACCGCGCTCCACCTCGGGCAGCCCGAAGCTCGCGTCGTCGGAGGCCACGATCACGTCGGCGTTGCCGACGAGGCCGATCCCGCCGCCCAGGCAGTACCCGTTCACGGCGGCGACCACGGGAACGTCGCACTCGTAGACCGCCTTGAAGGCCGCGTAGCAGCCTCGGTTGGCGCCGATGAGCGCATCGAAGCCCTGGGACTGCTGCATCTCCTTGATGTCGACCCCGGCGTTGAAGCCCCGGCCTTCGGCGCGCAGGACCACCACGCGGGCCTCGGGGTCGGCGCCCGCCTCGTCCAGTAGCCGCGCCAGCGCGAACCAATCGGCCACAGCCAGTGCGTTGACCGGGGGGCGGTCGATGACGATCTCCACGACGCCGTCGGGGTGCAGGGTCGAGCTCAGCGACAACGGAGGCCTCTCAGGGGACAAAAGTAGAACATGTTCTACTTTTGCAGTGAAACGTGTTTGACTGCGGGGGTCAAGGCCCTGCTAGAACATGTTTCAATTCGATGACCTCGATGCGGTGTTCACGGGCTTGTTGGAGGATCGATGCGCGGCGACGAACGCTTCGGCACCACCCTCGGCGTGTTGGGCGCTGGCGTCGAGCGGTGGCCACACCACCCCGCCATCGAGGACGCCAGCCGCACCCTGAGCTTCACCGAGCTTTCGCACGAGGTCGGTCGGGCGGCTGGGGCGCTCCACGCCATGGGGATCGGCCACGGCGACCGTGTCGCCATCTGGGCGCCCAACATGTGGGAGTGGGTCGTGGCGGCGCTGGGCATCCACCACGTGGGCGGCGTGCTCGTGCCCCTCAACACTCGGTACAAGGGGCCCGAGGCGCGGGACATCCTCGACCGCTCGGGCGCACGCCTGGTCTTCACGGTGGCCGGCTTCCTGGGTCTCGACTTTCGCGCCATGCTCGGCCCCGATGCACCGCCGGTGGTCACCTTCCGCGACGACTTCGAGGCCTGGCTGGGTGCGCATCTCGTGCCGCCTGTGACGGCAGGTCCCGACGACCCCTGCGACATGCTGTTCACCTCGGGAACCACGGGGCGCCCGAAGGGCGTGCTCACCACCCATGCCCAGTCCACGCGGGCCTACTGGGACTGGTCCGAGGTGGTCGGCCTCGCGCACCAGGACCGCTACCTGGTGGTCGCGCCCTTCTTCCACTGCTTCGGCTACAAGGCTGGGTGGCTGGCCGCCATGATGCGGGGGGCCACCGTGTTGCCGCAGCCCACGTTCGATGTCGCTGCGGTGTTGGCCCGCATCGATCGCGACCGCGTGAGCATGCTGCCGGGTCCCCCAGCGCTCTACCAGACCCTGCTCCAGAGCGATCGCTCCGGCCACTCGCTGGCGAGCCTGCGCCTGGCCGTGACCGGCGCCGCCACCATCCCGGTCCGTCTCATCGAGCGCATGCGCGACGAGCTCGGCTTCGAGACCGTCATCACCGGCTACGGGCTCACCGAGGCCACCGGCATCGCGACCATGTGTCGACACGACGACGACCCCCGGACCATCGCCACCACCTCCGGGCGGGCCATCCCGGGCGTCGAGGTGAAGGTGGTGGACCCCGAGGGCAGCGAGGTGGCTCGGGGAGCAGCCGGCCACGTGCTCGTGCGTGGCTACAACGTGATGCAGGCCTACTTCGAGATGCCCGGTGCCACCGCAGAGACCGTCGTAGACGGGTGGCTCCACACCGGCGACGTCGGCGTCATGGACGAGCGCGGCTACCTGCGCATCACCGACCGCATCAAGGACATGTTCATCGTCGGTGGCTTCAACGCCTACCCAGCCGAGATCGAGCACGCGCTCCTGGAGCATCCCGCCGTTCACGAGGCGGCCGTGGTGGGAGTGCCCGACCCTCGCCTCGGGGAGGTGGGCTTCGCCTTCGTGGTCGGAGAGATCGAGGAACAGGCGCTCATCGCTTGGTGCCGCGAGCGCATGGCCAACTTCAAGGTGCCCCGCCGTGTGATGCAGGTCGCCACCCTGCCGCGCAACGCCATCGGCAAGGTGACCCGCTTCGCGCTGCGAGAGCAGGCCGTCGACCTGGTGTCGCGGTGAGTGCCCAGGCCCTGGTCGTCGGTGGCACGGGGGGGCTGGGACAGGCCATCGTGCGCGCCCTGGCGGGTCTCGGCTACCGGGTCACGCTCACCTGTCACAGCCAGGTGGCGCTGGCGCAGGAGCTGGCTCGGGAGGTGGGCGGTGCAGCCTGTCAGGTGGCGCTGCCCGCGCCAGCCGCCACCTTGGACGCTCTGGTGTCTGTGGCTGCGGTCGGCGACCGTCTGGACGTGTTGGTGTGGGCCGCCGGCCCGCTGGTGCCACAGCTGCCCATCGCCGAGCTGGGCCCCGAGGCCTTGCGTGAGGCCCTGGCGGTGGAGGTGGAGGCGTTGCATGCCACGGTGAAGGTGGCCCTGCCGGCCTTGCGGGCGGCGGGTGGAAGCGTGGTGGCGCTGACGTCGGCGGGGGGCTCTCGCTTTCCGCCGGGAGATGCGCTCTCGGTGGTGCCCAAGGCCGCGGTAGAAGCGCTGATTCGTGGCCTGGCCAGAGAAGAAGGCAAGCGCGGTGTTCGCGCGAACGCTGTGGCGGTCGGGGTCATCGACGCCGGCATGTTCCGAGAGCTCGAGCTGTCCGAGGCCTGGCAGGCGGCTGCGTTGCGGCGCATTCCGTTGCGGCGGTTCGGCAGCGCAGACGACGTTGCCCGGGCAGTCGCCTTCCTTGCGGCACCCACCGCCGCCTATGTGACCGGTCAGGTGCTCACGGTGGATGGCGGGTACGCGGTCTGAGGCAGCCTGGGTCAGCCTCCAGGAGCTCCACAGGCCGGGATCTGCCAGATGTCGTCTCGGGTGTCGCGGAACTCGAAGAAGCCGCCAGCCGCCAGCAACTCGCCGTCTACGTTGGTGAGGCTGTGGGCATAGCGGGGCTCTGGGAGCGGCTCGGCGACAGCCCAGGAGAGCTCCCCATCGGCCACGATCACCTCGTCCAACACACCGTCTTCGGCCAGGCCGCCGGCGACGTGCAGCTCGTCTTGCACCGTCGCTGCTGCGTGTCGGTAGCGCCCGCTCGGCAACGGTGTCTCCTCACGCCAGTCGGCCAGGGTGCCACCGTCCCCGATGGCCGCCGACCACACTGTGTCCTCGCTGACCGATGGGCTCCAGGCGGACAGCCCACCGGTGAGCACGAGGCGATCTCCGACCACGTCCGCTGCGGCCCAGCCCCGGGGTGCAGGGAGGCTGCCCGCCACCGACCAGCCTTGTGGCACACCGTCCACCAGCTCGGTCACCAGGATCTCGTCGAGCATGACCATGTCATCGCCGAAGGTGGTGGCGCCGCCGACCAGCCAGAGGTGATCGCCAGCGAGGACGCTGGCGGCCAGGGTTCGCGGTGCGGGCAAGGGCGGGCCTTGGCTCCACTCGCCGAGGTTGCCATCTCTGCTCAGCTCGGCGAGCCACACCGTGTCGTAGACGAGATCTCCGTAGTCGAGATCGCCCCCCGCCACGCCCACGACTCCGTCGTGGAGCCACGTGATGTGGTGCTCGGTGGGCGTGGGCAGTGCGGGTCCGTCGACCCATGCGTCGGCGCCCTCCGTCGAGGTGTAGACCTCGTCGCGCGCGCCGTCACGAAAGTCGTAGCCGGCCGCCACCACCAGGTGCTCTGCGTCGGCGACGAGCCCGTGAGACTCGAAGTCCTCGGGGAGGGTGCCCGCGGTCTGCCAGCCCGTGCGGTGGTCGTCTCCGCAGTCCGCTGCAGGCACGCCCTTGCCGCCGCAGCCAGCCAGGAGCAGGCCCATCAGGGTGACGGGACCACCGGCGCGGCTGTGTCGTAGGAGGGGCATGGATGGTGACCATAGCGCTCGGCCTCGACGACCGAGGCCCCCGTGAGCTCAGGGTGCCATCACCACCCCGGCCAGACCCATCCAGGTGGCGGTGCGCGGGCTGCCCGCGGCGAGCCACCGCTAGCCCATGCCGCCGAAGACCAGGTGGTAGGGCTGGACATCTCGCGAGGAAGCTCGAGTCAGCCGGTGCGTGCGCTCAGAATTCGGGAGATACGGCGGCGCGGAGTGGGGCCAGGAAGTCCAAGCAGAGACGGTCGAAGAGCGCCCGATGCTCCACCATTACCCAGTGTCCACATCTCGACAGGGTGACCACCTGTACGTCCTCACAGGCCTGGAGGATCGTGGTGGCACCCGACACGGGACAGAACTGATCGTCGCGTCCCCACAGACACAGGATGGGGCAGCCCAGCTCGCCCAGGCGGTCGGCCTGGTTGGGCACCCGCATGGTCTTCCACAGGCTCGTGGGCTGGGTGAGTGCGATGGTGGTTCGTGCGTCGATGAGGTCGTCGGTCACGAGGCTGCTGTCGTAGAGCTGCTTTCGGAAGACGATGGCCATGCCCTCTCGGGTGATGCCCTCGGGACCGAAGATGCAGCGCAGCATGGAGCGGATGCCCCGCATGCCCATGTAGGTGTCGGAGGTCTCGAGGCCTCCGGGTGCCATGAGCACGAGGCGCTGTACGCGGTCGGGTTGCTCGAGGGTCAGCTTGATGGCGAGGGCCCCGCCCATGGAGTTGCCCACGAGCACCACCTCGTTCAGGCCGAGGTGATCGAGGAGCTCGGTGACCGCTGCGGCCAGGAAGTCGAAGGTGTAGGCGACGTCGGCGGGCTTGTCGGACAGGCCGTACCCAGGCAGATCGGGCATGACGCATCGGTGACCGGCGGCCGCCCAGACCTCGGCGGTCTCCGCGAAGTTGGACCAGCCGCTCGCTCCGGGCCCGCTCCCGTGCAGGAAGAGCACCGCCGGCCCGTCGCCCACGTCGTGGTAGTGCACGGTGAAGCCCGGGTTGGGGCCGCCTTTCAGGGTGAGGGTGTGCCCCCGAGGGATGGGCGATTTCACGGGCTTGCTCCGCGTGAGTTGGCGTTACACAGGTGTTATTGTCGTCCGCTCGGGGCTGGCCAGCCAGCCAGCTTCGGAGGTCTTGGCTTGAAGCGGCTGGGGTGATGGTGGCCCCACTCGCTGATGCAGTGATGGGTGGTGGGCACCCAGTCTGCGTCGTCGACCAGGCGCCCTCCGAAGCCGACCTCCACCTGGAAGCCGCTCGGGGTCACCGCGTAGAAGCTCAGCATGCCGTCGTTGGGGTGACGGCCCAGCGTCTGGAAGATGGGCAGGTTCAGCCGCACCATGCGGTCGTAGCAGGCGCCCACGTCGTCCACGCTGCGGCACTCGAGCATGAAGTGGTGGAGCCGCTTCGGCAGCATGCCGCCGACGGCCAGAGAGTGGTGACGACTCGGGGCCACCGTGGTGCCCGGTGTGTGGAAGAAGCTCAGATCGACGGGGTAGCCGGCCACCTCGGTGACGATGTGGTCGCTCAGCTGGAGCCCCAGCAGGTTCTGGTGAAACGCGGTGCTCACCGCCTTGTCGCGGGCCCGGAGCACCACATGGCCGAGGCCGAGATCTCCCGCCACGAAGCCTTGGTGGCCGGGCAGCAGGTCGAGGGGGGCGGCGGTTCGGTCCTGGTCCAGCACCAGGGCGACGGGGATGTTGGCGGGGTCGCGGAGGCGCCAGAGGGCGGACGCGTGGTAGCGCTGGGGCGCGGGGAAGCGGGTGG
>JAERSX010000809.1 GCA_016845285.1 Deltaproteobacteria bacterium
GCCTGGGTGTGGGAGCTGAGCGGCTGCGATGGTCCCTCGCGCTGGGCCTGTGTGCGCGACATCGCCACGAGCAGCACCGTCGTCGACCCCGTGCGGAGCGCTCTCCTCGCCGAGAGCCTCCATGATCGCTTCGCCGTCGACCTCGGTCTGGGCGCGTGGGTGCTGGCAGCCGGTGTGGTGTTGGGGCTGCTGGGCGGCCGTCGCTACGCGCCCCTGGCTGTGTTCGCGGTGGGAGGCGTCCTCGGAGTGATCGCCCTCGGCCTCACCTTCCACACCTTGAGGCCCTACCACCTGCGCCACGTGGCCGCGCCCCTGGCGGTGCTCGCCGCGCTGGGGCTCGGCCGACTTGGACCAGCGGGCCTCGGTGTCGCCTTGCTGGCCGTGGTGCCGTGGCTCCGCGATCCTCCCCTGCTGCTCGACCCGGGGGGACCCGCCCGGCACGACGCGGTGGCTGCGGCCCTGCCGTCCGGCCCGGTACGTGTCGACAACTACTGGGCGAGCGGTGCGCCGACCATCGAGGCCTCCGGTGTGGTCCTGGCCGCCGTGTTGGCCGGTCGCGATCCCGTGGACTTCGATGTCGACGGGCCGCGCACCGCAGTGGTCGTGGTGAGCGGCCTGGAGGAGCCTTGGCGTGGCGGCGGTGTGCGCCTGGCATCGGGGCCACGCTGGGAGGCCCGCGCCTACCCCTCGCTGGCTGCAGCCACCGACGACATCTGCGGCACCCACGGCGCCACCGGCCCCATGGGAAATGCCTACGACTGGATGACCATGCTCCACCCTGAGCGGGCTCGATTGGACACCGCAGCATGGCGGTGCCCCTGACATCACAGCGGAGGCCCCGACATATGCCGGGGCCTCCTGGGTTTGTGCAGTGGGTGTGGGTCGTTGGGTGTGGTGTGTGTGGTGGGAGTGGTGGGAGTGGTGGGAGTGGTGTGGTGTGTGTGGTGGGGGCTCAGTCTTCCTTGCGGCGGCGGGTGATGAGGCCGAGGCTTCCGAGGAGGAGCCAGGCAGCGGGGAACGCGGAGCCGGCGGCGGTGCTGCAGCCGGTGGTGGCCATCACGCTGTCGCCCTCTTCCACCTCGCCGGTCGGGGCCGGGTTGATGGAGTTGAAGTCGGCACCCTGACCAAAGGACACGTCATCCTCTTCGGCGATGCCGTCGACGCCGTCACAGTTCTGGTCGATTCCGTCGTTGTCGGCATCGGACACGCCGGGATGGATGGTGGCGTCTTCGTCGTCACAGTCCTCGCCGCCCCAGGCGTGGAAGACGAAGCCGTCGCCGTCCTGGTCGAAGTCGTCGGCGCCGTCGCAGTTGCGGTCTTCGCCGTCGTACCAGCGCTCTTCTGCGCCCGGGTTCACGTTCGGGTCTTCCTCGTCGCAGTCCGTGTCGGAGGCCCAGCCGTCGTCGTCGGCGTCGGGCAGGTCGAAGCCGTCGCAGTCCATGTCCACGTGGTCGGCTTCCAGCTCGATGGCGTCGGGGTTGATGTTGGCGTTGGTGTCGTCGCAGTCGGCGCCACCGAAGGAGGCCGCGTCGTAGCTGTCGCCGTCCTGGTCGAAGTCATTGGCGCCGTCGCAGTTGCTGTCGATGCCGTCGTACCAGGCGTCGGTGGCCTGTTCGTTCGTGTCTGGGTCGGCGTCGTCGCAGTCGCGTCCATAGACGAATCCGTCGTCGTCGTCGTCGGCCAGGGGGGTGGCGTGGGCACCGCCGTAGATCCCCATGTCGGCGGAGGTGCCGTCGGGGTCGAGGCTGCTGTCATCGCCGGTGTCCAGGCCGGGCGAGCCGGTGCTCAGGGCGAAGTCACCCTGCCAGGGGTCGACGAACTTGGGGTCGTTCCAGGAGACCCGGGCGCCGATGTTGATGTTGCCGACGAGCCCGCGGGAGCCGTTGTCCCACATCAGGCAGCCTTCCATGGACATGGCGCCATCGCCGAGCTCCATGGCGGGGTGATTGTTGAGGTTGGACAGCACCACGCCCCTCAGCTCGGCGTCGCCGTGTCGGACGACGATGCCGGAGCCGGTGACGGCCTTGTTGTCGAAGACCACCGAGCTGCGCAGGTCGAGGCTGCCTGCCTCGATGTACATGCCGGCACCGGTGTCCACGTTGTCCATGCCAGCGATGAGCGTGTTGTGGGCGGTCATGGTGCCACCGGTCATCATCACGCCACCGCCGTTGATGGCGGTGCCACGGGCCATCTGAGTCCGAATCAGGGTGGCGGAACCGGCGAGCCAGATGTGACCGCCGTCGTCGGCGGTGGCCGCGGTCGAGCTGCTGTCGCTCATGTCCAGGGTGGCGTTGGCGTCGGCGAAGATGCTGCCGCCGCGGGTTGCGCTGCCGGCGTCCATCCCCACATCGGCGAGGTGCAGACCGCCGTCGATGAGGGAGATGTGACCGCCATCGGTGAGCGCTGTGTTGCGCGCCATGCGGGTCTGCTCGATGTCGGCCTGGCCCGCGATGATGGAGATCGCACCGCCGCGCTCGGCCCGGTTGTCTTCCAGGGCGCTCGACCGGATGCGCAGCGAAGCCGCCTCGTCGATCTGAACGACACCATCGGCGCCGATGTTCCGGCTGACTGACACATGGTCGAACTCGAGGTGTGCACCGGAAGTAGCGCGGATCGGGCTCATGAACTGGGAGCCGGAGTCCTCGATCTGCGCGTTGGTCAGCGACAAGGAGCCATCACGCACCTCGATGGCGGACTGGACGCCGCGGATGCTGATGCCGTCGATCTGAACGGCAGACATGGGGCCCTTGACCGAGATTCCTGCGAGCTCCACCTGTCCGGGTTGACTGGGATCGCCAGAGATGTCGATGGAGCGATCGTTGGGGATGTCGACGAAGCCCCACTGACCGTGCCCGAGTGCGATGGTGTCGCCGTCCTCGGCTGCGCCCAGAGCGTCCTGGATGTTGTCGAAGTCGGCGCTGGGATCGCTCGAGACGCTCAAGGTCGCGGCGAGGGCGCCAGAAGGCGCGCAGAGAAGGAGAACGGCGAGGGTTCGCATGGATGCTCCGCAGGATGCATTGTGGTTCACTCCCAGGCATCGGCTGTGGTGAGCGAGACGATGAGCCCTCCGGTGAGGATTCGATCTCGAGCGGCCGGTAAGATGACGATGTGAGGTCGCCGACCCATCCCTCGACCGTGGGTCCCTACCGGGTGGTGCGACACGTCGGCAGCGGTGGGCTCGCCCGGGTCTACGAGGTGGAGGCACCCGATGAGGGACGTCGCCTGGCCCTCAAGCTCTTGGTGACACGGGGTGCAGCCGAAGAGCGCTTCGCCCACGAGTTTCGTGTACTCAGCATGTTGGATCATCCAGGCGTGGTGGCTGTGATCCGTTTTGGCTGTGCTGAAGACGGTCGGCCCTGGTTCACCATGCCGCTCATCGAGGGGAACGCTGCTCAGACCTATGTTCGGGCGCGGGGTCGGCCGGGCTCCCGTCGGCGAACCGCGGCGGCGGTGAGGGTGGGACTCTCCCTCTGCGAGAGCCTGGACCACATCCACTCTCGTGGGGTCGTGCACCGCGATGTGAAGAGCGCAAATGTCCTGGTGCATCCGGGAGGCAGGGCCTGCCTGATCGACTTTGGGACTGCTCGAGACACGCGAGACCGTCACGATTCTGCACAACTCGGGGAGTTCGTTGGGACCTATGCCTACGCCTCACCGGAGCAGCTGGGTGGTGCCGACGTCGACGGTCGCTCCGACCTGTATGCACTGGGGGTTCTGTTGTACCGTCTCGTCACGGGGCGACGACCGTTCGAGGGAGAGGACCCCCACCGACTCGCGCGGCTGCACCTTCACGAAGTGCCGGCGCGTGTCGACGAGTTGGTGGGCGGCGTGCCCGTGGAGCTCGGTGAGCTGGTGGCTCGCCTGCTGGCCAAACATCCAGATGAGCGACCTGCGGACGCTGCAGAGGTCAAGGCCGCGCTGACGGCACTGCCGCTGCGTGCGTCGCCTCGGCGTCTCCGCAACCGACCGACGCGTCTCATCGGGCGAGCGAGCGCAGAGAACACCCTGGAGGCTGTGCTGCAGCGGGCCAGGCCAGGCCGTCTTGTCATTGTCTCGGGGCCGTTCGGATCGGGGCGACGGCGACTCGCCACCCAGACTCTCGAGCGTGCCCGCCGAGCAGCCTGGGTGGTGAACAGCGGCAGCTTCGAGGGGTCCGAGGGCTTGGGTGGGTGGTACGAGCTTGCCAGGGGCTGTGCGCGGGGCTTGCGACCCGATGCGGACGGCCTCGCCGAAGGCGTGGATGGCGCCTTGGCCAACCTGGAGCGAGACGCGACGGACGAGGTCGCCCGTGAGGCTGTGTTGGATCTGGTGACCGCGCGTGCTCGTGCAAGCCAGCGGCCGCTTGCCTTGGGTCTGTGGTGCCTCGACCAGGCCGACGAGCCTGCTCTCGACGTGCTGGAGAGGCTGCGGGAGCGGGTGCGGGCCGCCGAGCTTCCCGTCGTGTGTTTTGCCACTTCCGGCGGAGCCCACGATGGCCCGGTCGGCCGCCTTCGGCATCGCTTCCCCGACGCACCAAGGGTGGATCTGCTCCCGCTCGATCTTCTGCAGACCGAAGGCATGCTTCACGAGCTCGGCGATGGGGCTCGACCGCTGCCAGAGGTGGTGCAAGCGGTGTGGCGCGCCTCGGGTGGCCTCCCCGATCTCATCGAATCGATCGCCCGTAGCTTGGGTGAGGGTCTCTCTGGAGGTCCGGCCTGGCTTCGCCTGCGCGGAGGGGCGTTGTCGATGCCCGACGAGGTCCGAGAGGCACTGGGCGCCCGGTTGCGCCATCTCAACGCTGAGGCGCGTCTCGCGCTGGCGGTCCTCCACCTCGCAGGAGAGCCTGTCTCGGTGGAGGTGATCGGCGAAGTGTTGGAGTGGGAGACCGACCGATGCGGAGCGGTCGTGGCGCGTCTGGAGGAGGCCGGGCTCGCATGCCGTAAGGGTGCCTCGGTAGATGTCTCGGTGGGCTTGTTGGCACGAATTCTCTTCGAGGACGACACCTTGTCGGAGCGGCAACAATCGTTGCGGTGCCGCCTCGTCTCTGCCCTTCCATCGACGCCGGCTCGGGCCTCTCGAGTGCGGGTCATGATGGCCGCCGGGATGTGGCGGGAGGCAAACTCGGCCGTGGACGAGCTGGTTTTGGTGAGACGTCGAGAGGGACGTCTCTCCGAGCTTCGTCCTCTCCTCGAGACACTGCATGCCCAAGGGGGGGGTGACGGTGTGGGCCTGCGCCTGGCCATGCACGTGGCCGAGGCTCGCTTGGAGGTGGGGCGTCGTGTCGATGAGGCGCTTGCGGCCTTGCCACCCTTGCCTGCGCCGGAGGAAATGGCTCCCTGGGCTGCGCTTCAGGCACAACGTCTCCGGGTGATGGCGGCGACGCGTCGAGGCTGGCAGGACGACGCGGCTGACGCTCTCGGGCGGATTCGGGCCGGGGGCGGCACGGCAGATGCTGACGTCCTGGAGGCGCGGATCTGTCTGGAACAGGGGCGCCTCTCGGAAGGACGAGCTCTCGTCTCTGGGGCTGAGCGCTCTCCGGCCCGTCTGCGGGTGGGGCAGCGACTCGCATGGGCAGCAGGTTCACTGTCCGAAATGGGGCTGGAGCCCGCAGACGAAGACCCTGCTGCTTGGGTGTTTGCCTGCGCCCGTCTCCGCTTGCAGGGACGCTGGACCGAAGCGGAAGATCGCTTGTCTGTGGCCCGGCGCCGGCTCCGCGCGGAGGGAGCCCGTGTCCCGCTGGCTTGGGTGGTGTTGGTCTCGACGGAGACGGCCCTGGACCTCGTCCGGTTGGGTGAGGCTCGGGAGCACGTGGCCTACCTGCGGGCCCTTGTCGGAGCGGGGGGGCCGCCGTCGCTGACCCTTGCAGCCGAACGCGTCGAGGCCCGCTTGCGTCTGGCCGGCCGGGAACCCGGTCGTGCCAGGCGGGGGCTGGAGCGAGCAGTCCGGCGGGCGGAGAGGCTTGGGCAACAGTTGATGGCCTGTCGGCTACAGGCCTGGCTCGGGCGGAGCTTGCTCGACAGTGGGGAGCGTGATGCGGGTGAGGCCATGCTGAGTGATGCGAGCGCAGCGCTCCATGAAATGGGGGCGCGCCTGGCGCTCGTCGAGGCCACTGCCCTGCGCGCGCGTGGCGGTGGGGCCTCTGTGGATGCAGATGCGCTCTTCACTCCCTTCGAGCCGTGGCTGGAGGCAGAGGATTTGCTGCCTTGGCAGCTGTGTTGGCGCCTGTCTGTTGCTGAACGTGCCCTTGTCAAGGGGGATCGGCCCTCGGCTCGCCGAGCATTTGCCGCTAGCCACGATCTGCTCGAGCAGCTCGAGAACTTGCAGGGAACACACCGCGCAACCCTTCGTGCTCATCCCTGGCGTTTGCGCATTCGACGAGGATTATCGACCGCTTGATCGATGCGGATCAGCTGGCGCCTTGGGGGAGGTCGGAGAGAGTGTGTTTGTGCCTTGGCACGATGAGGCGCGGCGGGCTATCCTTGGCGTGTCGTTTCGCCACTTCTCTTCCCAGACACCCAAGTGAAGCCTCCGCACACCACCAGACTGGACGGGTGCGGGCCTCTTGAATCGGAGTCAGCCAAGACATGCCCCGCGTTTCCAAGAACACTGAAAAGCTCGAGGCCGTACGTAGTCTCATGGGCACCCTGCCCGACCACGTCATTGCCGAGCGCGCTGACGTCACTGCGTCTGCGGTCGGGCGCTTCCGTCGGAAGCACGGAATCAAGGCCTACGAAGGCTACAAGTTTGGAACCAAGGATGGGGAC
>JAERSX010000810.1 GCA_016845285.1 Deltaproteobacteria bacterium
GGGTAGGGACCGTGGGGGTCGACGAGGGTGAGCTGGAGGTAGAAGGGGTCGCCCGAGACACCCGGCGCGGGGTCCGTGTCCAAGAGCTCGAGGGCAGCGGCCACCATGTCGACGCCCGCGGCCTTGACCGCCCCCCGTCGCTCGCGCCAGAGCACGCTGCCCTCGTGGTAGGCGGCGAAGCCCTGAGCCATGCCCCAGATGCGGTTCAGGTTGGGATTGGCCGTCACCCCGAGGGTCCGGTAGCCCCCCGCCGCCAGGTGCTCGGCCAGGGTGTCGACCTCGGGTGCCAGGCGGCGGTTGTTGGCCCCGGGCCCTGGCTCGGTCATGCCGATCACAGCGGGGTGCTCGCCGGTGAGCAGGGCGACGTGGCTGGGCCGGGTCCACGGAGAGGCGGTGACGGCATCGGCGAACACGGCGCCGCGTGCGGCCAGTGCGTCGAGGAAGGGGGTGACACCGGAAGGCCCGCCGTAGGCGCCCAGCTGATCGCGACGCACGGTGCACCCGATGACCAGCACGACGTTGGGACGCTCGGCGGCGACGCCGAGGCCGACGCCGAGGGCCACCAGGCTCGCGATGGAGGTCAACACAGGGGCGTGCTCGGTCGCCTTTGCTGGCTCAGGCGGCCTCTTCGTCCATGACCACGCCTTCGTGCATCCACTTCTTCAAGAAGGGACTCATCACGAAGACCACCACGGCGCTGGCGATGGCCGTCAGCCCGATTGGCATGAACACATCGGCGTAGGTGCTCACCGTCTCGATGGGGGGTGGCAGAGCGGCGTCGCCGTCTCCGCCGTGGCTCACGCCCGTGAACATGGCGATGAGTGCAGCCAGGTAATTGCTGAAGGCGGTGGCCAAAAACCAGGCGCCCATGACCATGCTGACGATGCGCTTGGGCGCCAGCTTGGTGACCATGCTCAGGCCGACGGGGCTGAGGCAGAGCTCACCTGTGGTGATGAGCAGGTAGGCCAGCAAGAGCCAGCTCATGCCCACCATGCCGCGGGCATCGCACACCGAGGCGCCGTACCAGAGCGCAATGAAGCCGAGCCCGAGCTGGCCGATGCCGAGCCCGAATTTCACGGGTGTGCTCGGCTCCATGTTGCGTCTGCCGAGGATGGTCCAGAGCGCAGAGAAGGCCAGGCCGAAGAAGAGGATGTAGATGGGGTTGGCCGCCTGGAAGGCGCTCGTGGCCACCTCGGGCCCTGCGGTGCCCATGCCGACGTCGTCGGTGCTGACGGGCCACTTGACGGTCTCGGTGCCGGCCTCCCGCCACTCGTCGACGTGCGTCATGGTGATCATCTTGTCGCCCATGGTGCGGCCGGTGAGCTCCTGGGTCACGGCCACGTCGATGGTGGTGCCCACCATGCTCTCGTCCACGGACGCGGTCTCCATCACCCGGTCGACGTTGCGGTCGGTGAACAGGTTGATGGAGCTGCCGGCCTGCTCGAAGAAGGCCCAGAAGAGCATGCTGAAGAACATCAACACGAGCACCACCTGCATGCGCTCGCGCTCGATCTTCTTGGACCGAGCGGCCTCGATGACGAGGTAGCCCAGCGCGATGATGCCGAAGATGCTGAGCGTCCAGCCGGCGACCGTGTGGTACTGCACGAGCAGGGCGATGAGGGGGACCACGGCGAAGGCGCCGAGGTAGACAGCCCACTCGGCGTTCAGGGGCCCGAGGACCTTGCGCTTGAGCTTGGCTGGGTCCTTCGGCTGGCCCGCCCACTCGGGCAGGCCGCCCTTGCCGATGGCCATGAAGGCGATGACGCCGGCCACCACGAGCGCGCCCGCCACCACGACGTTGGGGCCGAGGCTGTAGATGACCTGGTCGAGGTTCAGGCCCACCATGGTCAAGCCCGAGATGACGGCGGTGCCGAGGATCAGCAGGCGAGTGATGCCGGCGGGGACCACGAAGATGGCCAGGCCCACGAGCATGCCGATGGTGGCCAGGCCGAAGCCGTAGTGCCAACCGTAGACCTCGCCCACGTAGCCACAGAGCAGGGGCGACATGGCCGCGCCCAGGTTGATGCCGATGTAGAAGAGCGTGAAGCCGGCGTCGCGGCCCTTGCCGCCCTCGGGGTAGAGCGAGCCCACCATGGTGCTGATGTTGGGCTTGAAGAAGCCGTTGCCCACGATGAGGAGTGCCAGGGCGCCGTAGAAGGGCAGGGCGCTCTCGACGGTCATGAGCAGGTGGCCGGCCGCCATGAGGATGCCGCCGAGGATGACCGCCTTGCGCTCACCCAGGAGCTTGTCGGCCAGCATGCCGCCGATGAAGGGCGTGGCGTAGACGAGGGAGGTGTAGGCGCCGTAGACCAGGTAGGCCTGCTCGTCGTCGTAGCTGAGGAAGCCCTTGATGATGTAGAGCACGAGCAGCGCGCGCATGCCGTAGTAGCTGAAGCGTTCCCACATCTCGGCGAAGAACAGAACGAACAGGCCGGTGGGGTGGCCGAAGAGCTGCGGCGACTCGCGCCCGCTCGCCGGCTGGGCGGCTTCTGTGGACATGGGGGCTCCAGGTTCCGGGGCGCGTATCCCGGGAGATGGGGCAGCGCGGCTGACGATGTGGTGTCGCGTTGCTGCCGCTCTCAGGGCCGCTCTCAGGGATCGAGCCACCGCCACAGCAAGGCCGTGCCCGCCTCGTTGCTGTCGGAGCCGGCGATGAGGAGGTCGGGGATGTCGTCGCCGTCGACGTCTGCGCCGCCCGTGATCGCCGTTCCGAAGGCCTCGTCGTTCGCGCCGGCGAGGAGGGCGCTGCCCACTTGATCGACCCGTGAGGTTCCGCTCGTCGGGCCGAGGACCAGCCACGCTGCGCCGGCGTCCGTGCCGCCATCGTCGCTGCCCATGGCGCCCAACAACACATCTGCGTGCCCGTCGGCGTCGATGTCGCCTGCGGCGGACACCGCGTAGCCGAGCCAGTCTTCTTTGGAGACGCCGTACAGGGCGGCGTCGGCCTGGCTCGTCGAGGTGGCTCCTGTCGCCGGCCCCAGGAAGAGCCAGGCTGTCCCCGTCTCGCTGGCACCCTGGTCGTCGTGGTGACCGCCTCCCCAGACATCCTCGAGGCCGTCACCATCGACGTCTCCGGCCAGGGCCACCGAGATGCCGAAGTAGTCCCAGGAGCTGCTGGTGATGACCGCCTCAGCATCGCTGGCGTTGACCTCCCCGCTCAGGGGACCGAAGAATATGTAGGTTGCTCCTGCGCCCGACGAGGACGCGGGGGCGCCCACGACGAGGTCGGCCACCCCGTCGCCGTCGATGTCGCCTCCGCCTGCCACGGCCTTGCCGAAGCGGTCGGTGCTTCCCTCGGCAGTGAGCGATGCCTTGGCCCCCAGGGTGTCCTCGGAGGAGCCGACCAGGTAGACGGCGCCCCCGTCGGCCCTGGGCGCGCCCACGAGGAACTCGGCGAGGCCGTCGCCGTCGTGGTCTCCGGCGGCAGACATGGCCCAGCCGGCCCGGTCCCCCGCGGACTCTCCGGTCCAGTCCAGATCGTCGCCGAGGGTTCTGTCACCGGTGATGGGGCCAAACACGAGGTGAGCCACCCCGGCCGTGGAGCCTCCGGCGTCGTGCCCGTGGGCGCCCACGGCCAGGTCGGCCCAGCCATCTCCGTCGATGTCGCCCACGGCGGCCACGGACTGGCCGGCGTAGTCCCGAACGGCGCCGCCGCTCAGCGTGGCACCCCACTCGCCGGGGCCGCTGGTCGCGCCGAAGGACAGGAACACGGCCCCTGCGTCGTCGCTGCCGTGGGTGTAGGCGCCGACGATCACCTCGGCCAGACCGTCGCCGTCGAGATCGCCCAGGGCCACGGAGCGGCCGAGGCGGTCAGCGGCGCTGCTGCCTGTCCAGGACTCCGGAGCGCTCGCGGTCCAGGCATCGGTGTCGACGTCACAGACGGCCTCGGCATCGGCGGTTGTGCTGTCGCAGTCGTCGACCACGCCGTTGCCGCACCGCTCCGGTGCACCGGGGTACACCTCGGCGTCGGTGTCGTCGCAGTCGGAGTCGTCGCTGCCGTGGTCTGCTGGCTCCGCGCAGGCCAGCTGCTCCTCGTCGGGATCTCCAAAGCCGTCCCCGTCGGAG
>JAERSX010000811.1 GCA_016845285.1 Deltaproteobacteria bacterium
GTGCGCTGCACGGTCCTGGCCGACATCTCCACCATGTGACCCATGCCCACTCTCCGGTGCAGCGCCGTGCAGGACGCGTCAGGCGTGCTGAGCCATCGCCGCGCTCAGTATGTATTCACTTTCCCGCCCGACGTGACCTCGGAAGTCGTCTCAAAGTAGATGGTCTTGTAGTAGTCGGTCAGCGGGTAGTAGACGTGGGCCGCCCAGGCGCAGGTCACGATCTTTCGACGCCCCGAGGTGTTGAAGCTGCAGGCCGCAGCCTTGTCGATGTAGGCGGGGATCTCCCGGTACTCCCACTCATCGTCCAGCTTCTGCTTGGCCTTGTGTTCGAGGGTGGTCTCCGCCCACTTCAGAGCTGCGGAACGAACGGTCTCCTTCACCAGCTGATGATCCCAGTAGTAGGGCCCAAACAAGATGCCGCCCGCGATGGCCGACACGATGGTCAGGGTGATGAGAGAGCCGACGATATTGATGCGGCCGCGACGACGCGCCATGAGGCCTCCGACCACTCGGTGTCGTGGGTCACGGGATAAGGCAGAGCACGCTTGAGGCTACCACCGCGAGGCGGCGAGCAAGGTGCGACCCCAGCGTAGACGCCCTGTGCATGGGTCAACCGACCACAGCACGGCCACCGCCGATCCAGCCAGATCGCCATCGGAAAACGGCCCCCAGACACGACTGTCGCTGGCCTCTCGTCGATAGTCGCCGAGGAGATACCAGTGCCCATCGGGCACCACCTCGGGTTCGGCCTCCCCCCAAGCCTCGACCCAGACGGTGGTATCCCCGTGGACTTCCGGCCGGAGCCGCGCCTCACGCGCCCCGCAGGCCCGCGTTGGCACGGTCGACTCACGTCCCTCCTCGCCTGTCCGACGCACGCCATCCACCTGCAACCGGCCGTCATCGAGGGACACCTCCTCCCCAGGTCCTGCCACCACACGCCTGGCGTGGACCACATCCTCCGAAGCGAAGATCACCACGTCACCGACAGCCACCTCCGCAGGCTTCCACACCAGCAGCACATCCCCTCTGAGCACCGCAGGCTGCATGCCGGCGTCGGTCACTCGGACTGCTTCGACGAGAAACATCCGTGCGCTCAGCGCCACCATTCCCGCGAGCAGCACCACCACAGCACCTGCCCACGACGGCCAGTGCCCCGAGGTTCGGCCCGAGGCGGCCTCGCTCACGACCCGTCGCCGACCTTCAGTACCGCCAGGAAGGCTTCCTGTGGGATCTCCACGGAGCCCACCGACTTCATCCGCCGCTTGCCCTTCTTCTGCTTCTCGAGGAGCTTGCGCTTGCGGCTGATGTCACCGCCGTAGCACTTGGCCGTGACGTCCTTGCGGAAGGCCTTGACCGTGGTGCGGGCGATGACCTTGGTGCCGATGGCCGCCTGGATGGCCACGTCGTACATCTGCCGTGGGATGAACTCCTTCAGCTTGCGCGCCAGGTCGCGCCCCTTGAAGTAGCTGTGATCGCGGTGGACGATGACCGACAAGGCATCCACGATCTCGCCATTCACGAGCACGTCGAGCTTTACGAGATCAGCCGGATCCCACCGGATCACCTCGTAGTCCATGGAGGCATAGCCCTTCGAGCAGCTCTTGAGCCGGTCGAAGAAGTCGTAGACCACCTCTGCATAGGGGATCTCGTAGGTGAGCACCGCACGGCCAGGGCCCGCGTAGTCGAAGGCGGTCTGAGAGCCGCGACGGTCCTGGCAGAGCTTGAACACAGGGCCGAGGTAGGCCTCCGGCAGGTGGAGGGTCACCTTGGCGATGGGCTCCTGGATGACCGAGAGCTCCTGGAGCGGCGGCAACTTGCTCGGGGAGTGGATCTCGACCTCCTCGCCTGAGGTCTTGACGACCCGGTAGATGACCGAGGGCGAGGTGTTGATGAGGTCGAGGGAGTACTCGCGCTCGAGGCGCTCCTGGACGATCTCCATGTGGAGCAGCCCGAGGTAGCCACAGCGGAAGCCGAAGCCGAGGGCATCACTGGTCTCGGCTTCGAACTGGAACGCGGCATCGTTGAGCTGGAGCTTCTCGAGGGCGTGGCGAAGTGCTTCGTGGTCGGCGCTCTCGACTGGGTAGATCCCCGAGAACACCATGGGCTTGACCTCTTGGAAGCCCTCCAGCGGTGAGTCGGCCTGGCGATCGCGATGGGTGATGGTGTCACCCACCTGGGCATCCGCGAGCTGCTTGATGGCGGCCACCATGAAGCCCACCTCGCCCGCCGACAGCTCGTCCCGGTCCACCGCCGTGGGGGCGAACACGCCCAGTCTCGTTGCCTCGTATTGGGCGCCAGTGGCCATCAGCCGGACCTTCTCGCCCTTGCGCAACACACCGTTCATCACGCGCACCAGCACCACGACACCCACATAGGTGTCGAACCAGCTGTCCACGATCAGAGCCTGCAGCGGCGCTTCACGATCTCCCTCGGGGGACGGCACCATGGCCACGATCTGCTCGAGGAGCTCGTCGACTCCCACTCCGGACTTGGCGGAACAGAGGACGGCATCATCGATGTCGAGACCGACGACGTCTTCGATCTGCTCGAGCACACGCTCGGGCTCCGCGCTCGGCAGGTCGATCTTGTTGACCACCGTGACGATCTCGAGGTCCTCTTCCAGCGCCAGATACACGTTCGAGAGCGTCTGGGCCTCCACGCCCTGGGCAGCATCCACGACGAGCAGCGCGCCCTCACAGGCCGAGAGCGACCGACTCACCTCGTACGAGAAGTCGACATGCCCCGGGGTGTCGATGAGGTTGAGGATGTAGGTCTGCCCGTCCTTGGCGAGGTAGGGCATGGCCACCGTCTGGGCCTTGATGGTGATGCCCCGCTCACGCTCGAGCTCCATGCGGTCGAGGTATTGGGCCTTGCGATCACGCTCGCCCAGCAGGCCCGTTTCTTCCATCAGCCGATCGGCGAGCGTGGACTTTCCGTGGTCGATGTGGGCGATGCTGGCGAAATTGCGGATCTGCCCCATAGGAGCCGAGCACACGGGTTTCGAGGGGGCGGACAAAGGCGCTCCGGGGCCCTCAGGGCCGGCCGATGGCGTAGTAGGTGAAGCCCCCGCTGCGCAGGTTCTCCGCATCGTAGATGTTGCGACCGTCGAAGATGACGGGCTGGCGCAAGCGTTCGCGCAGGTCGTCGAGGTCGAGGTTGCGGAACTCGTTCCACTCTGTCACGAGCAACAAGGCGTCGGCACCATCGGCAGCATCGAGAGGATTGCTGGCGAACGAGATCCGGTCACCGAGCACCCGGCGGGCTGACTCGCCGGCTTCCGGATCGTAGGCCACCACGGTGGCACCAGCGGCCAGCAGTCGTTCGATGATGACCAACGAAGGCGCCTCTCGCATGTCGTCGGTCTCGGGCTTGAAGGCGAGGCCCCAGATGCCCATTCGCAGGCCACTGAGGTCTTCGCCGAAGTGGGCGATGACCCGGTTGGCGAGAACGTGCTTCTGCTCCTCGTTGACCGCCACCACCGCCGACGCGATGGACAGGTGCAGATCGACGCCACGAGCGGTCTCGATGAGCGCGTTGACGTCCTTGGGGAAGCAGCTGCCTCCGTACCCGGCTCCCGCGAAGAGGAAGCGCGGCCCGATGCGTGAATCAGAGCCGGTGCCCTTTCGGACCATCTCGATGTCGGCCCCCACCCTCTCGCAGAGTCGCGACAGCTCGTTCATGAAGCTGATCTTCGTCGCCAGCATGGCGTTCGCGGCGTACTTCGTGAGCTCCGCGCTGCGGTTGTCCATGAAGTAGATGGGCTTGCCCGAGCGAACGAGGCCCTTGTAGAGACGGGAGACAACATCGCGGGCCCGCTGCGTGCTGCAGCCCACCACGATGCGATCCGGCTTCTTGAAGTCCTGAACCGCGGCTCCCTCCTTGAGGAATTCCGGGTTGGAGACCACGTCGAACTCGAAGCGCGCATGGCGGCCCACAGCCTCGCGAACAGCATCCGCGGTGCCTACGGGAACCGTGCTCTTCACCACAGCGATGATGGGTCGGCTCATGTGGCGGCCGATCTGCTCGGCCACCGAGAGCACACCCGAGATGTCTGCACGCCCGTCATCGAGGCCGGGCGTCCCGACCGCGATGTAGGCGACATCCGCAGCGGCGATGGCCGTGGGTGCGTCCGTGGTGAAGATGAGACGACCTTCCCGAACGTTCCGTCGGATGAGGGCGTCCAGGCCAGGCTCGTAGATGGGCACCCGACCTTGGTTCAGGCCCTCGATCTTCACGGCGTCGCGATCAACGCAGGTGACTCGAAAACCCAGATCGGCCATACAGGTGCCCACAACGAGTCCGACGTAGCCGGTGCCAACGACACAGATTTCCATGGCTTGCCTCAATGCTGCTCGCAGCCGCGCGCGGGGGTAGGTCGCGGGTCCCTACCCGGGGACCTCTCGTGCGTCAACGCCGTCACCTTCGGCCACCTTGACATGCCTACGCCCCTTCGATAGACGCTGCCGTCTCTTCATCAACGGCCCCCCGGACGCCACGTCGGCCCGGGCGCAGGAGCCCTCAGTGCCCTACCATAACGATGCCAAGAAGCGCGTCCGCCAGAACGAGAAGCGCAAGGCCCGAAACCGCCACTACCGTACCCGCATGCGGACGCAGATCCGCAAGCTGCGCACCTTGGTTGAGGCCGGCGATCACAGTGCGGCCGTCGAGCAGCTGCCCATCACGGTCAGCCACATCGACCGAGTCGCGCAAAAAGGCATCATCCACCGCAAGCAGGCTGCCCGTCGCGTGAGCCGCCTCACCAGCGCGGTCAACAGCCTCAAGGGTGAAGGCGAGACCGCCTCCGCCTGATCGGTGGCCGCGCCTCTACTTGGCGCACCCGCAAACGACGACCCCGGATCCGAGAGGATCCGGGGTCGTCGTGCGTCACGGGCCACCGATTGGTGGCATCAGCCAGCGACAAGCTCCAACACCAGGGCCTCGAAGACACGCCGGTCCCCCGCCCTGGAGAAATGAAAGGACCGGTTGGCGCGGGCCAACGCCCCCAGGAT
>JAERSX010000812.1 GCA_016845285.1 Deltaproteobacteria bacterium
CGCCCTCGTCGGCAGTCCCGTGCCCAACTGCGTGCTGGGCCCGCTCCTCGTCTTCTTCTTCGCCCTGGGCCTCGGGTGGCTGCCGCCCGCCCGGTGGGCGGGTCTGGACACGATGATCCTTCCCGCGGTCACCCTGGGCATGGCCTACGCCGCCTACATCGCGCGTCTCACCCGTGCCGGCATGCTCGAGGTCATCCGTGCCGACTTCATCCGCACGGCCCGCGCCAAGGGCCTGGCGGAGCATGTCATCGTCTGGCGGCATGCTCTGAGGGGTGGCCTCATCCCCGTCATCACCTACCTGGGGCCCGCCACGGCCCGCATCGTCACGGGCACCGTGGTCATCGAGAAGATCTTCCAGGTGCCGGGCCTCGGCTACTACTTCGTGCAGAGCGCGTTGGACCGCGACTACAGCATGGTGCTCGGCGTCGTCACCTTCTACGCCACCATCCTCATGGTCATGAACCTGCTGGTGGATGTGGCGTACACCGTCCTCGATCCTCGCGTGGAGATCTCGTGAGCGAGCAGGTCCTCGAGCTCGCCGACGGCACCAGCCTCTGGCAGGACGCCTGGAAGCGGTGGCGGCGCCACAAGGTGAGCGTGGCCTCGGCCGCCACGTTGGTGCTCATCCTCGTCTTCTGCTTGTTCGGCCCCGCCATCGCAGGTCTCTTCGGCCTCACCTACGACGGTCAGGACCTCGCCCTCGGCGCGGCAGGGCCCAGCCTCGCCCATCCCTTCGGCACCGACGTGTTGGGCCGCGATCTGATGGTCCGCACCATGCTCGGTGGGCGGGTCAGCCTGCTGGTCGCCGCCGTGGCCACCTCGGTCAGCCTGGTCGTCGGCATCACCTATGGAGCCATCAGCGGCTACTGGGGCGGTCGGGTCGACGCCATCATGATGCGCTTCGTCGACATCATGCTCTCGCTCCCCTACCTCTTGCTCGTCATCGTGCTCATGGCCGTGGTGCCCCCTGACGCCCTGCGTCTCGGCGCCATCGATGGCTCGTTTGTGATGATGTTCGCGGCCTTGGGGCTGGTGAGCTGGTTGATCCTCGCCCGCATCGTGCGCGGCCAGGTCCTCTCCCTGCGCGAGCGCGAATTCGTCGAGGCCGCTCGGGCCATCGGCGTGCCCCCCATGACGATCCTCTTCCGTCACGTGGTCCCCAACACCTTGGGCCCGGTCATCGTCTACACCACCCTCACCATCCCGGGCGTCATCCTCGCCGAGGCCTTCTTGAGCTTCCTGGGCCTGGGCATCCGGGAGCCCAACGCCAGCTGGGGCACGCTGGTCAACGACGGCGCCAACGCCATGGTGGTCTACCCCTGGTTGCTGGCGTTCCCCGGCGTGGTCATGGCGCTGACCTTGTTCTGCCTCAACTTCCTGGGCGACGGCCTGCGCGATGCCCTCGATCCCCACGCGAGCCAGCACTGATGGCCCGTGCTGACTCCACCGAGACGGTCCTGCGCATCGAAGATCTGCGGACCCACTTCCACACCGATGACGGCGTGGTGAAGGCGGTCGATGGGGTCTCGCTGTCCGTTCGCCGCGGCGAGATCCTGGGCCTGGTGGGCGAGAGCGGCTCCGGCAAGAGCGTCACCAACCTCTCGGTGCTGCAGCTCGTGCCCACACCGCCCGGTCGGTATGCGGGCGGCCAGATCTGGTTCGGTGGGGAAGACCTGCTCACGAAGTCGGAGCAGGAGATGCGGGCCTTCCGGGGCAACCGCATCGCCATGATCTTCCAAGACCCCATGACCTCGCTCAACCCCTACCTCCGCGTGAGCCGGCAGGTGGGGGAGGTGCTCCGGCTCCACAAGGGCATGGACGCCAAGGCGGCCCGACGTCGCACCATCGAGCTGCTCGAGATGGTGGGCATCCCCGACCCGTCCCGGCGCGTCGACGCCCATCCCCACGAGCTCTCTGGCGGGATGCTTCAGCGCGTCATGATCGCCATGGCGCTGGCCTGCGAGCCAGATCTGCTCCTCGCCGACGAGCCCACGACCGCCCTCGATGTCACCGTCCAGGCCCAGATCCTCGAGCTCATCCAGCAGCTCTGTCGTGATCGAGGGACCGCCGTGGTGCTCGTCACCCACGATCTCGGTGTGGTCGCGGGGGTGGCCGACCGGGTGGCTGTCATGTACGCCGGGCGTCTGGTCGAGCAGGGCGACGTCGAGCAGATCTTCCACCACCCACGTCATCCCTACACCGAGGGCCTGCTCCGCAGCCTGCCGCGTCTCGACCGCAAGGGCGAGCTCACCGCCATTCCAGGCATGCCGCCCAACCTGTCCAACCTGCCGGAGGGCTGTGCCTTCGCCCCGCGCTGCCCCGTGAAGATGCCTCACTGCAGCGAGCAGACCCCTGCCTGGACCGGCTCGCCCGACTCCGGCGCCCGCTGCTTCGCTCTCGACGCCGACGACGAGGCCACCGTGTTCCACCGTGGTGTGGTCAAGGTCGACGAGGCCACCGAGGTCATGTCGCTGGACGAGGTGGCTGCCGCCTTGGGTGAAGACCTCACATGAGCGGGCCCATCCTCCAGGTGCGTGACCTCGCCGTCCACTTCCCCGTGGTGGCGCCGGGCTTCTTGCGTCGAGTCACGGGCGCGGTCAAGGCGGTCGATGGCGTCAGCTTCGACATCGCCCGCGGCGAGATCCTCGGCCTCGTCGGCGAGTCCGGCTGTGGCAAGTCGACCACCGGTCGCGCCATCCTGCGTCTCATCGAGCCCACTGCGGGCACCGTGCACTTCGACGGTGTGGACCTCGCCTCGCTCCGCGGCCGGGAACTGCGCACCTTCCGCCGGCGCATGCAGATCATCTTCCAGGACCCCTACGCGAGCCTGAACCCGCGCATGACCGTCGGCGACATCGTGGCCGAGCCCCTCCGAACCCACGGCCTCGAGACCGACGCCACCTCCTTGCGGCGTCGCGCCCAGGAGCTCATGGAGCGCTGCGGGCTCGACCCCCGCTACGTGCGCCGGTACCCCCACGAGTTCAGCGGAGGCCAGCGCCAACGCATCGGCATCGCGCGGGCCCTGGCGAGCGAGCCCGAGCTCATCGTGTGTGACGAGCCCATCAGCGCGCTCGATGTGTCGATTCAGGCCCAGATCCTCAACCTGCTGCGTGATCTCGCCCAGGAGCGGGACC
>JAERSX010000813.1 GCA_016845285.1 Deltaproteobacteria bacterium
GCGCTCCACGGCACCTACCCGGTGATGGACTGGCTCGATCCCGAGCACCTCGTGCTCTGGGCCAAGGGAGCCCTGTGGAAGGTGGCCCTCGACGGGAGCCGCACCCAGATCCCCTTCAAGGCCACGGGCTCCTGGCACTTCCAGGACGTGCCGCGCTGGTCGCGGGCCCTCCCGGAGGAGGTGGCGGCCAAGGTGGTCCGCTGGCCGGCCGAGCACCCTGACGGGACCGTGGTGTTCTCGGCGATGGGGGCGCTGTGGGAGCAGGCTCCGGGTGAGGCGGCGGCACGCATCGGTGACGGCACCGGGTACGCGCCCGCCTGGTCACCGGACGGCCGCGAGCTGGTGTGGACCTCCTGGGACGATGCCGAGGGGGGTGCCTTGCATCTCCGCAAGGGCCGCAAGCTCAGCGAGCTGCCCGTGAACGGCATGTTGGTCAACCCCACGTGGTCGCCGGATGGCGACGGCCTGGTGGTGCTCCGGGGCGTCGGTGGTTCCACCGAGGTCCACCCTGGCAACAACCCCTGGTTCGAGCTGGTTCGTCTCGACCGGGCCGGGCGCAGCTGGACCGCCACCGTGCTCCGAGAGCTCGACGCCACCGGAGCCAACAACCGGGCGCCCCGCCTCCGCTGGCACGAGGGTCGGATCTGGTACAGCCGCCCCAAGCATGTCGAGGGTCGTCAGCCGAGCGACACCGAGCTGGTGAGCGTCGACGCCGCCGACGGCACCGATCTGCGCGTACACGTCGTGTTCGACGGTGCCACCGAGGTGGTGCTCAGCCCCGACTTCCGGCGCGTGGCCTTCAAGCAGGACCACCAGGTCCACCTCATGGCCCTGCCGCCCTGGCCCAACGGGCTGTCCGCTTCCGACGGCAGCATGCCGAGCAAGGAGCTCACCGAGGTGGTGGGCGACTGGCTGCATTGGTCTCCGGATGGCACCGAGCTGGGCTGGATGGTGGGTCCCGAGCTGAAGCGACTCGCCGTGCCCACCCTGGCGGCGTCTGAAGACGAGGACGATGCGGCCGAGGGGGGCGATGCGGCCGAGGCGAGCAGCCGCCTCCTCGACGCCCGTCTGCCCCGTCACGTGCCCCAGGGAAGCCTCGCGTTGACCGGCGCCACCGTGATCCCCATCACCGGACCGGCCATCGAGGCCGCCACCGTGCTCATCGAGGGCGATCGCATCACGGCGGTGGGTACCGACGTGGCGGTTCCCGCGGGGGCCACGGTGGTGGATGTGGCCGGAAAGTACGTGATTCCCGGGCTCATCGATGTGCACGGTCACATGCACTACAGCGCCGGGGACGTGCTCCCCGAGCAGGAGTGGCGCTACCAGACCAACCTCGACTTCGGGGTCACCACGGTCCACGACCCGAGCGCGAGCACCGACCTGGTCTTCACCCAGGCCGAGCGTGTCGAGGCCGGGCTCATGAAGGGACCACGCATCACGTCGACAGGCTTCGTGCTCTACGGTGCCCTGGCCAACCAAGGTGCCAAGACCCCGGACGCCGAGGCCGCCGACGCCCACATCCAGCGTCTGGCCACCGTGGGTGCCGTCAGCGCCAAGATCTACCAGCAGAGTCGTCGCGACCAGCGCCAGTGGTACGTGCAGGCCTGCAACGCCCACGAGATCTTGTGCGTGGCCGAGGGGGGCGGCGACCTCTGGATGAACCTGACCATGGTGGCCGACGGCTTCCATGCCATCGAGCACGCGCTGCCCATCGCGCCGCTCTACGCCGACGTGCAGCAGTGGATGGCGGCCAGCCCAGGCGCCGAGACAGCCGGCACCGCCTACACGCCGACCCTGCTCGTCGCCTACGGCGGCCTGGCCGGGGAGAACTACTTCTTCCAGGAGCACCACCCCTACGAGGCCGATGGAGACGACCCCGACTCGGTGCATGGCCGGCTGCTGCGGCACTACCCCCGGCGCCTCCTCGACCGGCGGCTCTGGCGCGTGGGCATGCAGGTGCAGGACAGCGACTGGAACCACCAGCAGGTCGCCCGCGACGCCAAGCCCATGCAGGAGGCGGGGGTGCTCGTGACCCTCGGTGCCCACGGCCAGCTCCAAGGTCTGGGTGTGCACTGGGAGCTCTGGTCTCTGGCGGGGCCGGGTGCCATGAGCCCAGAGCAGGCCCTGCAGGCCGCCACCCTCGACGGCGCCCGGTACCTGGGCATGGACGATGTGCTGGGCTCCATCGACGCCGGAAAGCTCGCCGATCTCGTGGTCCTCGATGCCGATCCCCGTGTCGACATCCACAGCTCGACCGCCATTCATCTGGTGGTGAAGAACGGAGAGATCGTCGTCGACTGACCCCCTAGACAAATCTTGGACAGCACGATCTGCAGACGTTTGTTGACCCTCGCCGGGACCGGTGCTTTCGTGAATGGGTAGGGACGGGAATCCTTGGCAGGGGACCCGGCGACAAGCAGCAACGGTAGCTTCACCTTCTGGCGGGGGGGTTGTATGGATCCGTACGGGGTCTGCGTCACGGGCGAGTTCGACTACGACGATCCCTCGGGTCGGGGGCCGCTGGAGGGAGCGCTGGTGGCGGGGCGCTTCCGGGTGGAGCGGCAGCTGGCCCGCGGTGCGGCGGGGGTGGTCTACAAGGCCATCCAGCTACCCCTCGGACGGCCGGTGGCGCTGAAGGTCCTCGACGTCGAGAGCGAGCGCGCGGAGGGCCTGGCCTTCTCGGCACGCTTCGCCAGGGAGGCGGCCACGCTGGCACGGCTCCGCCATCCCCACACCGTGCGCGTCATCGACCACGGGATCTGGCGTGGCTGGACCTGGTTGGCCATGGAGTTCGTCGAGGGTGAGACCCTGCACGCCGCCCTGAAGCGGGGTCCCTTTGCACCCATCCAGGCGGTGACGGTGCTTCGGCAGATCTGTTGCGCCCTGCGCGAAGCCCACTCTCTGGGCATCGTGCATCGCGATCTGAAGCCGGCCAACCTGCTGCTCACCCGCATGGGCGACGACGAGCTCTTCGCCAAGGTGGTGGACTTCGGGCTGGTCAAGGATCTGGGCGAGGCCGGGGAGCGCACCGGCCAGGGCGCCATGATGGGCTCGCCCCGGTACATGTCGCCCGAGCAGATCCGCGAGGAGGTCGTCGACCCCCGCTCGGATGTCTACAGCCTGGGCGTGGTGGCCTGGCGCATGCTCACCGGTGAGGCTCCCTACGGGGGCAGCGACCCCTTCGCCGTGATGTACGCCCACCTGCACGATCCCGTGCCCGAGCTGTCGGGCGACACCCTGCCGCCCTGCTTGCGCTGGGTGGTGTCGCGCTGCCTGCAGAAGGGGCGGGCCGACCGCTTCGGTGAGGTGCTGGCCCTCGAGCGGGCCCTGGCGTACTGCGCCGAGGTGCTGATGGGCGAGCTGCCCTGGGACACCAAGCTGCGGCTGAACCGGGGGCGGGTGGAGGTCGTGGGTGAGTCGGTAGACACGCGTCGTCGCCTCGGAGGCCCCGTGATGTACGGGGTCGGCCTCGCGGCCGCGGTGCTGCTCGGCTTCGTGCTGGGGCAACAGGAAGCCCCCCCCCGGACGGTGTTTCAGCCCGTCGATGTGGTGGCACCGCCCGCCGTCGACCGGGGTGTGCCGGAGCTCCTCGCGGCCCCGCCGCCCTTCGTTCCGGCCTTTGTGGCCGTGTCCACGGAGTCGGGCTCCACTCGGCAGCGGATGGCGGCCAGCGCCGACGAGGTCGCGCAGGGCGAGCCAGACGTGGTCCTGCCCCCTGGCTCACCGTGGGCAGGCTCTGCGGTGAAGCTCCCGCAGGGCACCGAGGCCGATCCCTGGGCCACGGGGTCGCGCTGAGGGCCGGTCTGGGGTGGCCTTCACACTCCTTCACATTCGCCAACATCGCTTCGGTCCGGCACCATGTGGGGCCCACACTGGGTTCGTAGGTTGTTGATGTCAGCGGGGGGAACCCGCTGCAACGACCCAAGGAGAACTACATGTCCCGTTCCATCCGCAACGCTGTCCTCGCCGCTGGCTTCTTCGCCGTGGGTACCCTGGGTACCCTGAGCCTCAGCGCTGTCGCAGAGCGAGGCCCCCGTGGCCAGAGCAAGATGGCCATGCTCTTCGAGGGTGTGGACCTCACCGAGGCCCAGCAGGACCAGGTGGCCGAGATGACCGAGGCCATGCGCGCTGAGCGTAAGGAATACCGCGCGAGCAAGGGCGACAAGCTCGGCATGCTCACCGACGTGCTCTCTCAGGAGACCGTCGACCGCGACGCTGTCTACGCCGAGATCGATCAGCGCCTGGCCGAGCGCCGGGAGCTGATGGTGCAGCGCGCCGACGCGCTGATGGACTTCGCCGAGACCCTCGACGAAGACCAGCGCGCCGCGCTCCTCGACAACGTGGCCGAGATGCAGGCCCGGGTACAGGAGCACCTGCAGCAGCGCGAAGCCGAGGGTGCCGAGGGTTCCGAGGATCCCGAGCGTCCCGAGCGTCCCGAGCGGCGGCGAGGCCGCTGAGGTGCACCGGGTCCTCGTCATCGACGACGACCCAGAGCTCGCGGCGCTGCTCGAGGAGTACCTCGGGAGCCGCGGGCTCCAGGTGCGTACGGCCCCCGACGGCGCCTCCGGTCTGGAGCTGGTCGCTGCCGGTCACGCCGACCTCGTGGTCCTCGACGTCATGATGCCGGGCCTCGATGGCTTCGAGGTGCTTCGGCTCCTGCGGCAGCGGGGCCGGCTGCCGGTCATCATGCTGACCGCCCGCGGAGAGGACACCGACCGCATCGTGGGCCTCGAGATGGGGGCCGACGACTACCTGGCCAAGCCCTTCAACCCCCGAGAGCTCCTCGCCCGGATCCGGGCGATCTTGCGTCGGGTCGGGCATGTCGACGAATCCGACGGCGGCGTGCTGGTCGCAGCGGGCTTGAGGGTGGACCCGGCGCGGCGCGAGGTCCACCGGGGCACCGAGCGCATCGAGCTCACCACCACCGAGTTCGACATCCTGCGGGTGCTCGTGGCTGCGGCGGGGCGTGTCATCCCGCGGGAGCGCCTCATGGAGCAGGCCCGTGGCGAGGAGTGGGCGGCCTACGAGCGCTCTGTCGACGTCCACATCAGCCATCTGAGACGCAAGCTGGGCGACGACTCCCGCAAGCCACGCCTCATCAAGACGGTGCGGAGCGTGGGCTACTT
>JAERSX010000814.1 GCA_016845285.1 Deltaproteobacteria bacterium
CCCGAGACCACGAGCTGACGCGACGACGTCCACGTCCACCTGCTCGAAGTGGCCACCCTTCGCGCCGGCTGCGACGGCAGCCAGTGGCTGCGGCTGTCCTGCAACCAGGGTTCCGCGATCGAGGGTGTGCGACAGCTCTCAGCCGCCTCGAACGCCCGCGACCCCGTCCTGGCGAGACACGGCATGTGGGCACCATCGACCCCCGTTCGCCCGTCGCCCACGAGGACCAGCGAGGGGAACCCTGCGCACCAAGCCGAGGCGATGCTCCCAGTGATGGTCGAGCTGATGGAGAAGCCGACGAGGCGGTGCGCACTCGACCAGTGGCCAGACGGTCTAGGGCGCATAAACTTGCGGCATGCCTGGATTGCCCACCCTCGACGCCTGGCGGGATCGAGGCCGCCACCTCACCGTGTTCGGCAGAGACATCTTCGTGGTCGACACAGCCGCTGTGGAGCCCTCGTGCACCGACCTGGTCATCCTGCACGGCTACCCCAGCTCGTCCCACGACTTCGCACACGTGCTCGGCCGACTATCCGCTCGCCGACGAGTCGTGGTCCACGACCACCTCGGCTTCGGCCTCTCCGCCAAGCCTACCGACGAGGCCTACTCGATCACCGAGCAGGCGGAGGTCGCACTCGCCGTGTGGCGGGAGCTCGGAATCACCCGGGCCCACCTCCTGACCCACGACTACGGCGCCAGCGTGGGCACAGAGCTCATGGCCCGCCGGGAGCGCCTGGGACTCCCCATCGAATTTGCCTCTCTCACCTTGACCAACGCCAGCGTGCACATGGAGCTGGCCAACCCCCGGCTCATCCAGTGGATGCTCCGCAACCCACGCACAGGTCCGATCGTGGCCAGACTCGCGAAGGAGTCCACCTTCAGTCGAAACATGCGCGCCACCTGTGGCGACCCAAGCGCTGTAGACGACGATGAGATCGCCACGATGTGGGCGCTGATCACCCACGGCGGCGGGCGCGACGTCCTCCCCGTCATCTCTCGATACCTCGACGAGCGCACCCGCTTCTCGAAGCGCTGGATTGGCGCGCTGACACGCTTGGACCTTCCCGCCCACGTGCTCTGGGGCAACGAGGACCCCGTGGCCCGCGTGGCCGTCGCCGAGATGCTGGTCGGCGAAATCCCCTCCGTGACGCACACCCCCCTGCCAGGGCGCGGCCACTACGCAATGATCGAGGCACCTGAGGAATGGGCCGACGCCGCCCTCGCCTTCCTGGACGAGCACGAGGGCTGAGGGATGAACCCCGGGCCCTGGCCGCCCTCCGCAACCCCGGTCTTCCTGCTGTACTCCGAACAGTGCACACCCATCGGTCCACACAACATCGTATGGCTCACATGTGACAGAGGAGTGTTCCGCCTCGCACTACCGTACACTCTCCACGCGAACACACACCCGACGAGGGCGACATGGCCAGAGTGAACAGCAAGGTAGCCATCCTGACCACGATTGGTCTGATCACAGCAGCGGGTACGATCAACTTCGCCAGCCTCATGCCCAGACCAACAGGTGACCGAATCAGCATCGAGGGTCACGACTTCGTCGGAGTGCTCGCCGGTGGCATCACGGGCACCTCATACTCGTACGTGATTCCCTCCGCGACCGGCGTCATCCTCGTCGATTCGGGCCAGGACCCCTCCGGAGAGTCCATCAAGGCCGAGGTTGCCGGACGAAAAGTGCATGCCATCCTGCTCACCCACGGTCACTTCGACCACATTGCAGCGCTGCCCGAGTTCCCCGAAGCCCAGGTCTATGCCGGTCCAGGCGAGGGCCCCCTGGTGAAGGGCGAAGCGCCACCCAAGGCTCCCGGTGGCGCCATCGCCACCAAGTTGCTCGCCGGCGCACCATACACACCACCCAAGTTTCAGGAGTTTCGGGACGGCGAGACGCTGACCATCGACGGCGAGACCTTCCTGGCTCTCCACATCTCTGGCCACACTGGCGGCGGCGCCGCCTACATCTGGGAGGGCATCGCATTCACGGGCGACAACGTGATCGGTCGGGGCAACGAGTTCAGCCGAGTGCCCTCCATCTTTTACTCCGACTACGACCAGGTCCCGGTGTCGATGAAGAAGGTCTTCGAGAACCACGACTGGGAGAACATCGCCGACGGCCACTCCCGGATCACGGAAGCCTACTCCGCCCGCGCTCAGCTACAGGCATTCGTCGGTGACGACGGGCACTGAGCCCCCGGTGGCCACCCACACGATGAAACCGCGGGGGCTCATCGCGCGCAGCAGCACCACATGAGGAAGAAGCCTCTGGTGGTTGATTCATAGCTCTCTTCCATGAAGACGCTCAGTCCAACTCGGCAACGGCAGGGGGTCCTGAGGAACATCTCGGAAGGGAGACAGCTCGATGAGGCCGGGGTGGGCATAGAACGGAGACACTCCACGCTCCCAGCCCCGACTGGCAGCCGCGGGGGTCGACTGTCGACTCACCAGGCCGAGTCACACAGCGCATGAACCGCACCTGTACGGAGGTCTGTGCTGGAGCGGGCGACGCGGTATGCCGCCATGCTCCGGCGCGTCTGAGGTTGCCGTTGGCCGACACTCACCACCAGCATTGGCCCTTCTCGCCCAAGGACACCGCCTCATCGCCTCCGCCCCGGACAACACTCCGCCCCCCATCGGAGCTTGCACTGGACAGAGGGGACGATCCCCGCACACATCTGTCCACCGTACTCGTGTACCATCACGGCCCCTGCAAAGGCACATGCAGTTCGAGTTCAGTTCCGAGGACCCCAGCATGCGAAGACTGTTCTCCCAGAAGCTACCTTCTCTGCCCCATGACGACGAAAAGCAGGAGGCTCGGAAGACGCAGCTTGAGCAGGCACGAGACAGGGTCAGCTATTGCTACAGCTCGATGTCTCCCATGGCGTTCATCAAGACGCCCATCAAGCCACCCTTGGGTTGGTGGAAAGACGTGGCGAGCTTCATCGAGGTGCTCCTGAGGAACGCCGTCGAGCTCTCCGAGAACACCGAAATCACGGCCCATGCACGAAAGGGCGTGCCTTGCATGGTCAGCCATCTCCTCGAGGGAGGAGTGGGCAACGCCCTCGAGGCCTGGGCATGCGAGACCCTCAGGCTCCTCAACGGTGCCACGGACCTCGGCCGCGCCAAGAGTCTGGCCGACTACGACAACCTCTTCCGGACCGTCGACATTCCCCAGGCCGCCAGCCACTGGAAGACCGACACCTTCTTCAGCAACCTCCGCGTCGCCGGACCCAACCCCCTGATGCTCTTCAGGGTCTCGGCCCCACCGACCAAATTTCCCGTCCAGGAGGAACACTTCCAGGCAGCCATCGGAAACCCGGACGACAGCCTTGCCCGCGCGGGAGAGGAAGGCAGGCTCTTTCTGGCCGACTACGAGATGATGGAGGCCGCCAACAGCGGGCAGATCGATCAGTACCCCAAGTACGCGAGCGCACCCATGGCACTGTACGTGGTGCCGCCCCACGAGACCGCGGGCAGCCGAGCCCTGCGCATCGTGGCCATCCAGTGCGCGCAGAAGCCTACCT
>JAERSX010000815.1 GCA_016845285.1 Deltaproteobacteria bacterium
GGGATGCTCGGGGCGCTGGAGCCTCCATGACCCCCACCCGCCTGCCCCTCTTGATCTGCATCCTCACCGCGTCGGCAGCCTGCGCCGGGAGCCGCAGCGCCGGCAACGCAGAGACCCCGGCCGCCGACCCGGTCCCGAGCACGGCAGCGCCCGAGGCCGGCGATCCAGAGGCCAGCGACCCAGACGCCAGCGACCCAGAGGCCGGCGACCCAGAGGCCTGGGTGCCCAGCGAGCAGCAGGCCGAGATGCTGCGGCTGCTGAGCCTGCGGGACGAGGCGCCGAGCTGCGTGGACGTGACCGTTGGGGTCGACGATCCCCTCGGGGCTCTCAGCGACATCGTGGTCCACGTCCAGGCTCCCCCCTGGGTGGGCATGCGGGCGGCAGGCTGCCTGATCCAAGAGCACGGCGACCAGCCGGAGGCCGTGAGCCTGATGACGACCTGGGTCACGGACCCGGAGCTGGCCGGCCTCGGCCTGCTCGTGCTGAACCGGCTGGACACGCTGTCCGCGGAGACGGCGGCGGCCCTCGCGAAGACGGCCATCGCGGAGTGGCCGGATACCGAGAAGGCCTGCACGCGGGCAGCCAAGAGCACGCACGCCGAGGTGCAGGCCGTCGTGGCGGCGGACTGCGCGAAGCCTTGACAGTCTGGGGGCCTGAATTAGAACTCGGCCGCTGATCCGGCATAGCTCAGTCGGTAGAGCAAGCGGCTGTTAACCGCTAGGTCACTGGTTCGAGTCCAGTTGCCGGAGCCATCTTCCAGAGCCCTCGCTTCACGGCGGGGGTTTCTGCTGCCTGGGGAAAGAGATCGCCAGAATCCCGCTTTGGGGCTGGTTTCTAGCGATGTGACCGCACAGATGGCTGTATGAGAGACGGGCCGTGCTGGCCGGTCTGGAGGGTCCATCTGGGGCCAGATCCGGTCTCCAGGCTCGCGGCAAACATCCCGCTGGTCCGCCACAACCTGGGGCCCCTGTCCTTCATCGACACCCCACCCGATCGGTACATCGCCGCCACCCTGGCCGTCTACGAAGAGACGCAGGTGCAGCCCCTCGCCGAGCTCTTCGCCTGGGCGTACGAACGATCCTGTCAGCGGTACTCCGTCCTCCGCGACGCCCTGCCCGAGCCGGCCCCCGTCCACTGGACGGGGGCCGTGCTGGGTCGGACCGGCGAGCAGCTCTCCGTCGAGCTTCCCACCCCCGCGCAGGTCGACCTGCTCCTCCTGGGCGTGCGAGCGACCACTCGGACCGCCGCAGGTCGGGCCGTCCTCGTGGCCGACCACCGGATCCGGCTGCCGCGCCCCGAGCTCATCGTCGACGAGACCCGGACCCGTGTCGCCGTGCGCGACCAACACGGACAGCCCGGCTCCGGGCTCCCGCTGCCCTTCCGTGAGCAAGTGGCCACGACGGACCGCGCTGGCATCGCGCGCTTCGACGAGCCCTTGCCCCCCGGAGCACAGCTGCTGCTCGAGGGTCAGACCGTCCTGGTCTGACCCCTCCTCTCAGGGAAAGGCATCCCGAAGGAAGGCGATCACATCTGCCAGCTCTTGCGGCTCGAGATCCTGTCCCGGCATGGTGCCCGTTCCATCCAGGATGATCTCCGTCAGGACCGCATCCGAGTGTGTACTGACCGCTCCTTGGAGGTTGGGAGCCGGGCCATCGTTGCCGTCCGAGCCGTGGCAGCCCGAGGCCGCACAGGTCGCGAGGAACACGTCGTAGCCGGCCTCCGGGTCGCCTTCGTCCACGTCCGTGTCGGAGTCGGTGTCCGCGTCTGTGTCGGCGTCCGTGTCACTGTCCGTGTCCGTGTCCGTGTCCGTGTCCGCGTCCGCCTCGATGCCGAGGCCCCCGCCGTCATCGTCGTCATCATCGTCGTCTACGTCGTTTCCGCCGCAAGCGACGAGTGCGCAGCACAACCACCAGACCGTCAGTCTCATGGGTCCAGTCAATAGACCCTCTGGGGAGATGGAGCCACCGTCACCAGCTTGTTCCGCTACGACCCGGGGCCGTGCCGTCGAGAACCCACAGGACCTGGTGAGTTCGTGCGGCGGTGTTGGTGGGGAGCCGTCCTGACAGACATTCCCGGGGTCTTGCGCGGATAGCGAGCATTAGCGGGCGGAAGGGCACCAAGCCCTCGGACCATGCGCCGGTGACCTTGGTGCTCGATGAGCCGGGCTTCGATGCCAAGACGATGAACGTCTGAGCTCTTCGCAGATCGGGACCGCGAGCGCCTGGCGGTGCTGAGCGATGCTCAGGGATCGGGCCAGAGGATGCGGTCTCCAGGCTTGAGCTGCCCGCTCCAACTGGCGGAGCTTCCCTTCCTCCAAGCCCGCCAGATGGCGTCGGGGCCCGCCGAGCCCAGGAAGGTGGAGGTGGATTCCCAGGGGGCGTAGCCACCGCTGGAGAGGTCGACCCGCAGCGGGTTGACCCACTCATTGGGTGAGCCCACAGGCGACATGGGGAGGACCTCGTGGGTTCGAGGCGTGCTGAACGAGCCGAAGTGCTGGTACACGGAGCCGTGCTCCGTCGGCGAGGGTGAGTCGGCGATGGGGCAGGCGCTGCTGAGCTGCACACTCCTCAACCTCACTGGCTCCTGAACCTTGGCCAGCTGCCACGAGGTGAAGACCCCGGCCACCTTTCGGCTGAACTGCAACTGCACCGCCAGCGAGTCGGCGCTCCAGGCGCAGGTAGTCCCTGAAGGAGACGCCACCACCGAGCCGGTCACCGACCAGGCGCTCACGGTCAGCGCTGCGCCGCGCCGCCTCCAGCCCCAGCCGCCGTAGGGCTCGTCCATCCAGGTGTAGGCCCAGCTCCTGCGAACCTGTGCGTGACCTCCGGTGACTGCCGCCAGCAGCTGGGGGCAGTCTGGGGTCCCCGGACACTCGTCGTCTTCGCAGTCCGTCAGTCCGTCGAGGTCGTTGTCCACGCCGTCACCGCAGTCTTCGGTGCAGGCCTCGGCTTCAGCGCAGCTTGCCTCCTCGCAGTCGAGCAGACCGTCGCAGTCGTTGTCG
>JAERSX010000816.1 GCA_016845285.1 Deltaproteobacteria bacterium
GGGCGTGCAGAGCTTCGGCGCCGCCCTGCCCGAAGGACGGATCCACTGGACCAACGCCGACGGTGAGACGGTGGCCCACGGTCGCTGCCAGGCGGTGCTCTCCTGGGCCGCCGCCAACGACAGCATCATGTGGGCCGACCACATCCCCCACTTCGGCAAGGCCGGTGTGCCCTGCCTGCCCGCGCCCGATCCCGATGAACCCTACGAGGAGGGCGTCGACATCGAGAAGGCACAGGAGCTCGCGGGTCAGGCCGCCTCCCTGGCCAACGCGCAGTTTCTCTACGCGGCCCCCATGGGTGGCGGCAGCCAGCTCTTTCTGGCGGTGCGCGACTTCGCGGCCGGCGCCCCCGAAGAAGACCCCGACGCCGAAGAGAGACGCCAGGCAGCCACCCGCGCCTGGGCCGCAGCACGGCTCCAGGGCGTGGTCAGCGTCATCGGCGAGGACCGCCTCACCGAAGCGAAGACCCTCCTCGAGGGTCTGGTGGGACAGGCCCGCCAGCAGGCCGAGTATGTCGTCACCGGGACCGAGACCGCCGACCGTCTCGAGGGTCTGGCCAACCAGGCCGGGCTGTGGGCCGAGAGTGTCCAGACCGATCGCGACCGGGTGATCTACGAGATGGGCATCGCAGCCAAGGTATTCGGCGAGGACCCGGCATGAACGGACGCCCCACGATGCGCGCCGCCGCCCTCGCCTTCGGGGTGGCCCTGTGCGCGAGCCCGCTGGCCGACGCCGCAGACGAGGCCACACCCGCTGCACCCGCCACCCTGCCCAACCTCACCGCCGATCTGCCCACGGGTCAGTGCAACAACGGCCCCGGCAACGAAGGCGCGGACTCCTTCTTCTCGGGCACCTTCTCGATCACGGGCGGCACGGTCAAGGGCACCGAGCGCTGGCACCTCTACGCCAACCCCAAGTGGAAGGCCCGGGGCGGCAAGGACTGCACGCTGGAGTGGACCTTCACGGGCACGGTCGGCTCTGCGGGCGCCTGTGCGGGGTGCGACACCGGCATCCGCTTCCACGCCGAGCCCGTGCTCAGCGGCGACTGTCCCGAGGAGCTGGTCCTCGGACGCCTGCTCCCGAACGGTCAGCGAGCCAGCGGCGAGGGCGTGCCCTTCGACCAGAGCTACGGCCTGAAGCGCAAGGCCGACGGCACCCTCGACGTGCACTTCGCCAAGAGCGGCAAGCTGCTCGGCCAGGGCTACCACAAGGGCGAGGCCCACAGCTGGGTGAGCGCCCACCAGTGCAAGTGGTTCTGACCGCGACCGAACGGCCCGCGTAGACTGAGCACATGGGGCACGCGCAGTCACTGGCCTGGCTCGGCACCCACCGCACGCCAGAGGGCGCGTGGGCGTATCGACCCGAGGGCCCTCCTCACGGGGAGCCCACCCTCCTGGCAGCCGCAGCCGGCGCCCCACCTCCCCTCGACTGGCTCGAGGAGACCGAGCTGGACTGGGCCGAGCTCCTCGTGCCGGCCGCCCTGGACACCGCCGTCGATCCCGCCGAAGAAGCACGCCTGCACGCCCTGCGGCTGCGCGCCTTGGAGACCTTGCTGGTGGCCAAGGGCAGCCCCGCCGAGCCCGCTGGTCGGTACGACGGCACACTCATCGGCTGGGCCTGGGTGGACGGAACCTTCAGCTGGGTGCAGCCCACGGTCTGGGCGATGCTCAGCCTCCGCCGCCTGGGCCGGGCCGACCACCCTCGCTTCGAACAGGCCCTCGCGCTCATCGCCGACCGCCAGGGCTCCGACGGGGGCTGGAACTACGGCAACCCCAACGTTCTCGACCAGGATCTGCCGAGCTACCTCTACCTGACGGGCTGGGTGCTCCTCGCCCTGCCGCACCAGAGCCCCCTGCTCGAGCGCGGCTTCCGCTTCCTGGAGGGTGTGCTCCAGACACCGTCGACCACCAACCTGTCCACCGCGATCCTGGCTCGGCTGGCCCACGGCCTCGACGTCGCAGAGCTGGAGCCACTGCTGCGAGGGCGCCAGCACGAGGACGGCAGCTTCGGACCCGCCATCGAGCGCACCGCCATCGCCGCCTGTGCCCTGCGCGCACTGGAGACCGGGGTGGTCCCCTTTGCCGCTCGGCCCCTCCAGGCTGTGCCATGAGCGGGAAGCCGACTCGCCGCAAGCTCCTCGCGGGCGCAACCGGCCTGGCCACCGTCAGCGTGGGCTTCCTCGGGGCGAAGTCCTGGTGGCGCGTGGCCCGCCAGCCAGAGGCCCGGGTCTGGTCTCACCGGGTCCCCACCTACGACGAGGCCACCCTGGTCGAGCTGATGACCCGTGGGATCGCCGACTACCCCGACGTGGTGGCCAAGGCGCAGGGCGGCACGGTGCTGCTCAAGCCCAACCTCGTGGAGGTCCACCCCGGCCGGCCCATCAACACCGAGGTGCGGGTGCTCGCCGCCGCGGTCGAGGCCTTCAAGAAGCACGGCGCCAAGGAGGTGATCGTGGGGGAAGGCCCAGGGCACCACCGCGACACCGAGCTCATCCTGGAGCGCAGCGGCCTGACCGAGCTCCTGAGGCAGGTGGGCACCACCTTCGTCGACCTCAACCTCGACCGGACCGTGCCCGTGCGGCTGCCGTCCAACTTCAACGGCATGGGCACCCTCGAGCTGGCCCAGCACGCCGTACAGGCCGACCTGCTCGTGAGCGTGGCCAAGCTCAAGACCCATCACTGGACCGGCAGCACCCTCACCCTGAAGAACCTCTTCGGCACGGTGCCGGGCGCCATCTACGGGTGGCCCAAGAACCCCCTCCACCACGCCGGCATCGAGCGCAGCATCGTCGACCTCTACGAGGCCTTGCAGCCCGACTTCGGCATCATCGATGGGGTCATCGGCATGGAGGGGGAC
>JAERSX010000817.1 GCA_016845285.1 Deltaproteobacteria bacterium
GAAGGAACGCAGGCCGCGCTCCGTGGCGGCGGCGAAGCGCGTGATGGTGGCCTCGTCCTGGAAGAAGGCCACGTCGCTGCGGTTGTTGAGGAAGTGGGTCTCGACGAGCACCGCCGGACGGAGGTTGCGACGCAACACACCGAGCCCCCTACCATCTGCGTGCACGCCGATGGCGGGGTTGGTGGCCACATACGACAGCCCCGAGTCCAGCCCCACCACATCGGCCCGGGCAGAGGTGCTGTGGATGGGCAGCCCCTCCGCGGCGTACGCGGAGCCCAGGTAGTTGGCCAGCCACTCGCTCTCTCGTCGAGCGCGCTCACTGCGCTGGAAGGGCGACCAGATCACCATGATCCCCGCGCTCCGCGTCTCCTCCAGGGGATCGGTCCCCGTCGCGTTGGCGTGGATGCTGACGAAGACGTCGGCGCGCTTGGTGGTGGCCTGGAGGGCGCGGGCCGAGAGGGATGGATCCTGGTCTTCGCGCAGCCGGGTGAAGAAGACCTGGTAGTTGCCGGTGCCCCCGAGGTGCTCCCCGGTGGCCAGGGAGACCTCGAGGTTGATCACGCTCTCGGCCCGGGTCCAGGGTCGCTCGGGGCTGCCGCCGCCGCGCCCGTGACCGGGATCGAGGAGCACACGCGTGCCCGTCGTGGGCTGCCAGTCATCGGCCACCAGCGCCAGGGGCTCACCCAGGTAGGAGGTGCCGCCGGGGGACAGCACCCACCAGGCGACCGTCCCGCCAACGGCGCAGAGCATCAGCCCGCCGACCACCAGGAAGGCTCCCAGCACGACCCAGCGGCGACGAGAACGGGGAGGCTCCATGGCGGGAGCCTACACAGGTCCGGGGGCACCGATGACCCCTGGCTGCGGGGCTCGGGCCGGCGCGCTCACCCGCCGCAGCGGCGCTGCACCGTGGAGATGAAGCCGATGGCCTCGGCGTCGGACACGGCCCCTCGGCCTGCGGCCTCCTGCACCTCCTCGACCAGCAGGCGCAGATCTTCGAGGGCACGGGCGAGGGGGGCGTCGCCGTACATCTGGCCGCTGGCCCAGCCGTCGACGTCGCGGACCGCGGCCTGCACGGCGTCCTCGTCTCCTGCCTCCATGGCCTTGTAGATCGTGGCCTTCCGCTGTGCGAGCTCGGTGTAGTAGGCGCCGCAGACAGCAAACGACGCCTCCGCCCGTCGGTCCCAGTCCGCCCGCAGGGCCTTGGAGCTGTGGCTGCGCGCGCGCTCCAAGGCCGCATCGGTGGCGACAGCTCCGCCGAGCTCGCCGCGGCGGGCCCGGGCGGCGAGCCATTCCTGGTAGCGGGCCTCGGAGTCCTCGGCGAAGCCCTCCTTGGCGTGGGCCGCCAACCAGGCGGGATCGTAGGCCCGCAGGATCGCCTTCAGCGAGAGGTCCAGCTCGGCCGCCGACCCGTCGAGCTCACGACGCAACCACCAGCTCAGGGCCTTTCCGTAGCTGAGGTCGAACCACGAGTCCCGCCAGCTCAGGTCCCCCACACGTGCCTCGAGGCTCTCGTCGAGGTCGAAGCTGCTCATGCCCAGGCACTCGGCCCACTCCCAGGACCCGAAGATGAGGCCGCGGCTGGAGCCGTCGAGGAGTACCTGCCGATACTGGGTGAGCACCTTGGCCTTGCAGGTGGGCGCCGAGCGGAGATCCTGTCGCACGGCCCAGAGCTGGCGCACGCCCGGAGAGAGGCAGGCCTGGTAGCGGCTCATGGTGGCCGCGCGGAAGGCGCTGTCGGTGACGCCTGGCAGCAAGGAGCTGCGGGCCCAGCGCACGAAGCTCGGGTTGACGTGGGCGAACCGGCCGTCGTCGCGGTCCAGATCCTTGGGGGAGGCGATGGGGTCGCGCGACCAGACCGGACGGCCCGCGAGCTTCTCGAGCGCTGCCACGGTGGCCAGGGGGAAGCTGCCCCAGGGGTGCTCGGAGGCGTAGTGCCCGGCGAGACCCAGGGGAGCCACCAGGGCCCCGTCGCAGGCCTGGGTCGCCATGCCGTAGCGGGCCTCGGCCGAGCCCTCCTCGTCCCTGTCCGGCCGGAGCAGCCACATGTCGCGGGCGAAGGTGCGGGTGTCCCAGCCGCAGAGCAGCTGCGAGAGCACCGCGAGGAGCAGGAGACGCAGGGGAGGTCGCACGAGCAGCTCGCAGCAGTCTTCGGGGATGGCCATGGTAGCGGGCCGAGCTGACCCGCCCGCCATGGGTCGAGCCCGCCCTCCGGGAAGGCTGGACGGCGGGCAGCCCATCCGCCCCCGGTCGATGTAGGGAAAGTCCAGGAACGTGGGCGGACCTGGTGTTCCTTGACCTGGAGCAGGCCGCCGACGCATCGTACGCCCCCAGCCATGGAGACAGAGATGCCAACCGCCCCCCTCAGACTCGGAGCGCTCTGTTGGCTCTTCCTGTCCTTGTCCGCTTGTGGTGACAAGGACGACATCGGCCCTGCCGAGCTCCCCCCCGAGGGCAGTGAGCCCGGCGAGTGCGACGACGGCGCCGACAACGACCAGGACGGCGCCTATGACTGCGAAGACTCCGACTGCGAGGCCGCCCCGGACTGCGAGGAGGCCGAGAACACCGCCCCCGAGGTCAGCACGGTCACCCTGAGCCCCTCGGACGCGGCGACCGACGACACCCTGACCGCCACCGTCACAGCCACGGACGCCGACGGTGACACCCTCGACGAGACCTTCTCCTGGCTCGTGGACGGCGTGGAGGTGCAGACCGGTGCTGCCAGCACGCTCGATGGCACGAGCTTCTTCGACAAGGGCCAGACGGTTCAGGTGACGGCGACGGTCCACGACGCCACCGCGGCGGCCTTCGCGGACTCGGACGAGCTCGTCATCGCCAACACCCCACCCGGCGCGCCCGAGGTCTCTGTGCCCGACGAAGCGATCGCGGGAGAAGACCTGGTCTGCACCCTGGTGACGGAGAGCGAAGACGCCGACGGAGACGAGCTGAGCTACGCCTTCACCTGGGCGGTGGATGGCGCGGACCACAGCTCCTCGACCACGACCACCCACGCCGGAGACACGGTGGCCGGGGAGGATCTCGGACCAGACGAGGAGTGGACCTGCACCGTGACGCCTTCGGACGACGAGTCGGAGGGAACCGCCGCGTCGGCCTCGGTCGTCACCTCCGCCGCTCCGCCAGAGGACTGCGACTCCGCCGAGTACGGCGACGGCACCTACTGGTTCTGTACCCCGACCCTGTCGTGGGATGACGCCCACGCCCACTGCACCGAGGCCAGCCTCGACCTCGTGTCCATCGCCTCGGCTGAAGAGAACGAGTTCATCGCCGAGACCGCCGCGAGCCTGGGGCTGAACGGCTCGGGTGTGTACCTCTGGACGGGGCTGCACGACCAGAGCGAGGAGGGCACCTTCGAGTGGACCGACGGCACGACCTTCGACTACAGCAACTGGAACTACCAGCAGCCCGACGGCGGTGGCAACCAGAACTGCGGGGTCATGAACATGGACGAGGACGACGGGTACGGCGAGGGCTACTGGCACGACTCCTCGTGCAGCTACACCTACGCCTTCGTCTGCGAAGACTCCGGCTGAGGACCGCCCTCGGGCCGGTCAAGACCCTCTTGGCGGGGCGGACTCGACAGGTAGGATGCGGTCCCCTCACCCGAGGCAGGCACCCCAGGGCCTGCCCATAGACCCACGCCTCCGAGTCTTCCCATGCGGCGCTACACCGTCCTGCTCCTCTCGACCCAGGCACTCCACAGCTGCAGCACCCCCGACGACCTCACGGATGCAGAGGCAGGCCCCCGCGAGGCCGCCGGGCTCGCCTCCACGAACATGCCCGCGGGCAGGCTGTTGGCGCAGATCACCAAGGACCGCCGCCAATTCGAGGCCCACGCGTCGGGCCACCTGCGGGCCCACATCCCAGGGGTGATGGAGGCCGACCTCGGCGCCTCCGGCCTCCGGAGCCTCGCGGGCGAGGACGAGGTCTTCCTCCGCACCACCGCCGTGGGCGAGCAGCCCCTGGGGGAGGCCACCCCGCTGCTGGGTGGCTGCGCACCCACGAGCGAGTGGATCGGCGCACGCTGTGCAGCCGCCGCGGAGGTGGAGCACGGGTGGCTCACCGAGTGGTTCACCAGCGGCCCCGCGGGGGTGCGGCAGGGATGGACCGTGCACGAAGCGCCGAGCGCTGCCGACGAGCTCGTGATCTCCGTGGCGCTCGACGTGGGCGAGATCCTGGGCATCGACACGGACGGCCACGGCGCCACCCTCGCGGGCAGCACCGGTGGACTCTGGCGCTACGAAGGGCTCCTGGCCTGGGACGCCACCGGGCGCCCCCTGAGCGCCCACCTCGAGGAGATCACCCCAGGGCTCGCCATCGTGGTCGATGTGGTCGGCGCCACCTGGCCCGTGACCGTCGATCCCATCCTCGGTCCCGCCAACCCCATCGAGCACGAGGCACAGGCCTCTGACGGCTCGACCAGCGATCAGCTCGGCCTGTGGGTGACCGCCGCGGGCGACGTGGACGGCGACGGCTACGACGACCTGCTGGTGGGTGCCCCCGGAGACGACGACGACGGCACGGACAGCGGCTCGGCCTACGTCTACTACGGCTCGGCCACGGGCATCTCGAGCAGCGACGAGACGAAGCTCACCGCCTCCGACGCCGCGGCCGGCGACGCCTTCGGCACGGTGGTGGCGGGGGTCGGAG
>JAERSX010000818.1 GCA_016845285.1 Deltaproteobacteria bacterium
CGACAGAGCCTCTTCGAGGCCGCTGTGACGGCCTACAGCGCCCTGCGCAGCCCCGAGGAGGACGGCGGACCCGGCCTCGAGGTACATGCCATCGCCAACCTCGACGTGGGCTCCTACGACATCCTCGAGGCCTGGGACACACGCGGGAACAGCCTGCGCACCGGGCGTGTCGGGCTGTCACAGGCCATGAACCTCCTGACCTTCCGGATGTGAGCGCAGCGTGAACCTGATCTCGGCGTCCCTGCTCCTCGTCACCGCCTGCAGCGGCCCTGTCCCCGATGCGGTGGCAGAGCCTCCTGTCATCGCACCGTCCACCTCCGAGGCCGACCTCGACGCCGACGCGAGCCACGCGGTGCCCCTCGACCCCCTGGCGCTCCCGACCCTGGAGCTCGGTGAGGTGGAGACCCTGCTCAGCGTCGACGGGCTGCGCCTGGAGATGCAGCCGTGGACCTTCGGAGCAGACACCGGCACGGCCTGGCGCGTGCGGATGCCGCGGGATGCCGCCATGGAGGTGCAGGCCCACCCCACCGTGCAAGACTTCGCCGCCTTCCTCCCGGACGACACGGGCCCCTGGGCCGCCCTGAACGGTGGTTTCTACGCACGCGGTGCATCAGGCATGGAGGCCATGGGGCTGGTGGTGAGCGGGGGCGAGGTACACAGCCCCCTGCGCAAGGGCGGCGGCTCCGGCATCGCGCGCTGGGGACCCGGCCCCATCGAGGTCCTCCACCGAAGCGCATGGGAGCCAGGCGCCACCCAGGCCCTCCAGTCCATCGATCGCATCGTGGGCGACGGGGCCTCGCTGGTGAACGCGCGGCCAGGAAAGCGCCCGACGGCACGCTCGGCCCTCGCCACATCAGCCGACGCTGTCTGGCTGGTGGCCCTCGCCCACACCGACAGCATCCAGGAGACCAGCACCGGTGTGCGGCTCCGTCGCACCTCGGGCCTCGGTCTCCCCCTCTGGGCCTTCGCCGACTACCTCGTGAGCGCTGTCGATGCCGAGGCAGCCCTCAACCTCGACGGCGCCATCAGCACCTCGCTCGCGGTGCAGACGCCCACCGAACGCTTCGAGCTTCACGGCGAGCTCGGCACCATCAACGCCCTTGTTCTGCGTCCGGGTCTATGAGGTGGGCGGAGGGCGCGCTGCTGTCCACCGGGTCGAGGACCGGGCCGCGGTAGCGGATCCCCACAGGTGTCCCCTTCAGACCGCGGCTAGCGATGATCTCCATCGCGTGGTCCAAGGCCTCCTGCACGTTGTTGCCCACGGAGTGGATCCTCAAGGTCCGCCCGTCCTGAACGAGCTCGAGCTCGAAGACCCGCGGGATCGTGGTGAGGTCCCGGCGGCATTTAGGTCCGTACCTCTTCTCGATGCCATGCCGTTGCCGGTAGATGCGCACCGCCTCGGTGGTCAGCCCCACGCGCTCAGCGATCTCCCGATCCGGAATCCGGCCCAGCACATCTCGGTAATTTTCCAGCTTTGACCTACGTCCCGTGGGTACGTTGCCGTCGGCTCGCTTCCCGAACTGGTACCCCTCGTAGGCTTCGATGCCCTGGGCACGCCGGAAGCGCCCAACGGTCGTGGCTGAGACACCAGCACGTTCCGCGATCTCACGATCGGGCACCTTGCCGAGGGACTCCACCAAGGCACGCAAGCGCTCGACGCCGGAGCTGGAGCTCGAACTCGAGCCCCTCACGAGCGAGCCCTCGCCGCTGACAGATCACCACCAAAACTGACGAAACAATTGAGTGAAGACATAATCTTTATTTATCTCATACCAACCTAATGCTTTACAAGCTTTTTTTCAGATCCGGTCGTCTGGACGCCACTTCTGGCGGAACCCACCCCTGCCGTCTCGGAAGCGGCCCGCGATAGCATTCCCTCGCTCGGAGCCACTCCCAACTTCGAGTCGGAGGTCGCTCCAATTGAAGCTCGACGGCGATCGCTACGAAGTCCAGGAGGAGCTCGGCCGCGGCACCTTCGCGAAGGTGTACCGGGCGCTCGACACCCGCCACGACAGGATCTGCGCCATCAAGATCCTCAACAAGGAGTCACCGCGGGAGACCCGCCAGCGCTTCGTGGCGGAGATCAAGGCGCTGGCCCGCCTGCGGCACCCCCACATCCTCCACGTATACGCAGCCGGTACGTCGAACGACCAGGGCTTCGTGGTGACCGAGCTCGCAGAAGGAGGGAGCCTCCTCGACCTGGTGCGACGCGACGGGCCGCTGGACACCGACGCCACCCTCGGCTGGATGGTCCAGACCCTGAGTGCCCTGGCCCATGCCCACGGGAGCGCCGTGGTCCACCGGGACGTCAAGCCGTCCAACATCATGCTGGACGAGGAGGGCCACGTCCGCCTGGGTGACTTCGGCATCGCCATGCAGATGGCCGACGACATCCAGCGCCTCACCCGCACCGGCACCGCCCTCGGCACCACCATCTACATGGCCCCCGAGCAGCGCCTCGATGCAAGGAGCGTAGGACCACGGGCCGATCTCTACAGCATCGGCACCTCCATCTACCGCCTGATCGTCGCGCTAAATCCCCAGGATCTCTACACCGCACCGCCGACCTCCCAGCGCTGGACGCGCTTGCCGGAACACATCCGGCCCGTGCTCCGAAAGGCCCTGGCCGCCAAGCCGGCTGACCGCTTCACCGACGCCGCGGACATGGCCCGTGCCCTGCTGGAGGTCATGTCTCCAGACGCCAGGGCAGCGATCCTCGCCATGCCCAGCTGCAACCCCGACGCCTTCTCGGCGCCCTCGCCGCGCTTCGAGCTGGAGCGTCTCGAGCCCGCGGCGCCCAGCCTCCCGGCGGCCAGTCAGCTCACACCCGCGTGGCCAACCGAGAGTGTGGGGCCCGACCTGCCCAGCCGAACGCCTCCGGCAGAGACGACCTTCCCCCATGACCCTCACGCTGACCCTCGAGAGATCCTGGAGGCGACCCAAGAAGCGACCCAGGAAGCGACCCAGGAAGCGACCCAAACAGCGACGTCTGCCCCGCCCACCAACAAGCTCCTGGGCATGGCCGTCATCGTCCTGCTGATCGTCTCCATCGTGGAGATGATCCTGCTCTTCATGCGCTGAGCACGGCTACCAGTAGTCGGCCCGCACACTCAGATCGCCTCGCACACGTGCCAGGCAGGCGAGGCGCCGGTCCGGAGACACCCGGTTGTCGGCCAGCACCCGGGCCTCCGCCGCCGTCTGCACGCTGAGCGCGCCCTCACCCAGGACCTCGAGGTGGCAACGCCCGCAGATGCCCTCGGCGTCACAGGACGAGCCGAGGGGCAGGCCAGCGCGACGACAGGCGACGAACAGTGTGGTGCCGTGCGCCACCTCGATGGCCCGACCGAGGGGCAAGAAGGTCACAGTTGCCACCCGGTCCTCAGCGCTCATGGCGACGTCTATCCGCCATGTGGGGCGCTGCGAGCCAGCCGGTTAGCCGGCGGCATGCCGACCATCAGCCACCTCCAAGTCATCGCCGATCCCACAAACGTCCTCGACCGCAGCACGCTCGTGCTCATCGGCCGGCGGAGCGCCCTGCGGGCCACCGAGATCCCGGACCTCGCTGGGGTCGACCCCGAGACCTGGACAGCCATGCTCGGTCGCACAGACCCCGGAGATCGTGGGGCCTCCGCGACCACCTGGGTGGGCACCCGGAAGGTGGTCGCGGGCGTGCTCCCAGAGCCCTGCAGCCGCCACAACAGCCCGTCGCGGGCCTGGGCCATCCCTGGCCTGGCCGGACGCGCACGGGGTCGGCACGACGCCACCGTGCTCTTCGTGCTCGACGATGCCTCCAACGCCAACGCCAGCATCCTGGCCGCGGCGCGTGCCTTTCCTCTCTACCAGGCCGCCAGCGGCAAGCTGCACGAGCAACAGGTCGCGCTGTGCTGCCACGGGGCTGACGTCGATGCAGCCGAGCTCCAGCCAGCAGTCGACGGCATTCGACTGGCTGCCCGCCTCGTCGACACCCCCTGCGCCGAGCTCCACACCGATGCCTTCGTCGAGGAAGCCCAGGCCGTGGCCGAGCAGGTGGGCGCCGAGATCGAGGTGCTCCGAGACCCCGAGCTGAAGGCCCAGGGCATGGGTGGACTCGTGGGCGTGGGACAGGCCGCCACACGTGGGCCAGCCCTCGTCGCCCTCACCTACCGGCCCGAGGGTGCGACCCGCCACGTCGCCTGGATCGGCAAGGGCATCGTCTACGACACCGGTGGTCTGAGCATCAAGGGCAAGAACTCCATGCCCGGCATGAAGGGCGACATGGGCGGCGCCGCAGCCGTACTGGGCGCCTTCTCGGCCGCCGCAGCCCGGGGCGTGGACTACACGATCACCGCCGTGCTCTGCCTCGCCGAGAATGCCGTGGGGCCTGACGCCATCCGCCCGGATGACATCCTCACCATGCGGTCGGGACGCACCGTCGAGGTCAACAACACCGACGCGGAAGGCCGCCTGGTGCTGGCAGACGGCGTGGCCTGGACCAGCGCCACCACCGACGCAGACCTGCTCATCGACCTCGCCACCCTCACCGGTGCCGCGCTGGTGGCCACCGGCAAGGCCCACGCGGCGCTCTACTGCAACGACGAGGCCGTGGAGGCTGCGGCGGTCGTCGCCGGACGGGGCATCGGCGAGCCGGTCCACCCGCTGGTCTACGCGCCAGAGCTCTTCCGCAAGGAATTCCGAAGCCCGGTGGCCGACATGAAGAACTCGGTGAAGGACCGCGCCAATGCGCAGTCCTCCTGCGCCGGACAGTTCATCGGCAATCACCTGCCCAAGGAGTCGCCGCCGCGTTGGCTCCACATCGACATCGCCGGTCCCGCCTGGGACAGCAACAAGCGCGGCAGCGGCTACGGTGTGGGCCTGCTCCTGGCCCTGGGTGCCGGCCCCGACGCGGCCTAGCCTCGGAACTCACCCGAGTCCGGGGACCACGGACGCACCGGGCTCAGTCGATCAGGCTGGCCTCGATGGCGGCGTCGTCCAGCCCCAGGCTGCGGCCGATCTCGATGACCTGATCGCGAAAGGTCTGCACCGTGGAGAACTGCGAGAGCAGGGCGCTCGCGACCTCCCGGGTGGCCTGACCGAGCTCCTCTGGCCCGAGGGCGAGCTCCTGGAGAAAGCCCCGCAGGACCGTGAGCTCCGCCTCGGAGATGCGGCCGTCGGCGAAGGCCACGAGCACACAGCTCTTGAGGAAGGCCTCCTTGAGGGCGAGCGTGTCCAGCAGGGACAGGTCCAGCTCGGCGGACCCGGGGGGAAGGTCTGCCTCGAAGGCATCGATGAGGGCCTCTTCGCGGGGATGGTTGCCATCCGCCTGAGCGACGGCGCGCATGCCGGCTGCAACCACGTGGGCCGCTTCCGCACTCAGCTCCACTCCACCGGTCATCAGCTCCTTCATCTCACATCTCCCGAGGCCAACGCTAGTTGGCGGTGGTGCCCTCGTCTTCTCGCGGGTCGACGAGCTGGATGTCTCCCTCTTCGAGCAAGCCAGCCTTGTACAGCGTGTGGGCCAGCATCTGAGGAGCACTGTGGAGACGAATTTCGTTGTGCCACTCGGTGAGGGCGCGGATGGCGTTGACCGTCTCCGCGACGGTCACACCGGTCTGGAGTTCGAGATCGAGCAGGTCGATCTCCAGAGAGCCCCAGGCCACGACCACCCCACGCCCCGCTTGCAACAGGGCATTTGCGAAGGCAGCGCCGCTCCCGGAGGGCACAGTCCCCTCCACCACAAGTCGCTCGCCGTCCCACTCGATGTCGTACCGGGCCTCTGACATGACCCCGCGGTATCCACCCACGACACTTGACGCCACGTGACCGACCCTGCTTCCGGTCAGAGGGGCGGGCAAGATACCCAGATCGGGGAGGTCCTTTGCTCGACCAGATCAGAGAAACGTTGACCGCCGGTGGACGCATCAGCATCGATCAAGCCCGACATCTCCACGAGCATGCAGACGACGCAGTGCTCGCCGAACTCGCTGGCATCGTGCGCGCCCGCTACCACGCGCCCGATCACTGCTCGTACCTGGTGATGGCCATCGTCAACACCACCAACGTGTGCGTGGCCCGGTGCGACTATTGCGCGTTCTACCGCCTGCCCGGTGCCCCCGACACCTACACCCTCGACTTCTCTCAGATCCGCAGCCGGATCGACGAGCTCCGCGCCCTCGGAGGCACCCTGGTGGGCTTCAACGGCGGCTTCCACCCCGACCTGCCCCTCGACCACTTCACCGACCTCTTCGGCCGCCTACGCGCCCACTATGGCGAGAGGGTCGAGTTCTACGAGATGACCGTGGCCGAGTTCATGTGGTTGGCCAAGCGCGCGAAGCTCTCCTACGACGAGGCCGCCGAGCGCTTCGCCGCCTGTGGCACCCGCTGGATCACCGGCGGAGGCGCCGAGATCCTCGAAGACCGCTTCCGGCTCCGACACAGCCCCGCGAAGTACAAGGTCGAGGACTACTACGACGCCCAGCGCTCCATCCTGGATGCAGGCATGGGGTCGACAGCGACCATGGTCATCGGCTTCGACGAGACCCTCGACGAGCGGCTCGCTCACCTCGAGCGACTCCGCCGCTTCCAGGACGAGGAAGGCGCTGGCCGCCTGTCGAGCTTCCTCTGCTGGACCTACAAGGCGTCGAACACCGAGCTCGGCGGCGACGAGCTTCCCCTACGGGACTACCTCCGCTGGCTGGCCATCTGTCGAATCACCCTCGACAACATCGTGCACATCCGAACCTCGGTCCTGACCCGCAACGCAGATGCGCTCCTGGGCTTGGCATACGGCGCGAACGACTTCGACCTGCCGACAGAAGACGAGGTCACACAGAAGGCCGGCGCCACCATCTCCCACGACTTCGAGCACATCCTGGACTCGGCACGGAAGCTGGGCTTCGAGCCGATGCACCGCGATCCGCTACCGGTCTGGAACGAAGACCAAGCAGCCTGAGCTCATCTCGCCTGGTCGCTGCGACCAGCCGAGGGTCAGGGCCTCAGTGACCGTGCGAGTGCGTGCCGTCCAGGCCATGGGGGTGCCCATGGGCCTGCTCGTCAGCCGTTGGCTCGCGCAGTCCGATGACCTCGATCTCGAAGTGCAAGACGCGACCCGCCATGGGGTGGTTGCCGTCCACGGTGATCATGGAGGGCTCCACGGCGGTGACCCACACCGGTCGGTCGCCATCGTCGGTGTTCATGAGGAAGGACATGCCCACCTGGATGTCTGCGCCCGGGGGAAAGGCATCGCGAGGCACGGTCAGCACCATGCCGTCGTCGTAGACGCCGTAGCCGTCCTCGGGCTGCACCTCGGCTGTGATCCGATCGCCGACCGATCGACCGACGAGCTGCCGCTCGAGCCCCGGCACGATGTTGTTCGCGCCGTGGAGGTAGGGCATCGGGTCGTTTCCCGAGGCGTCGAGCACGGTGCCCTCGGAATCGCGCAGCGTGTAGTGAAAGATGACGACGAGGCCGTCGCGAACAGTGTCTGCGCTGGTCAAGCTTGCTCCAGATCGCTGGCCCTTGGGGGCCGGCTGGCAGCCCGGAGCGTATGGCGGTCCCGCCAGGTGGACCACAAGCCAGGACCGTTGTCCTGACCAGGAAGCAGGCCGGCTGCTCGCCGAACCACGGACGCCGGAACCGCCATCCCAGCCAGCCGAAGCTCCGTCAGTGTGGCCCCCGGTCGCCCCTCCCGCGCCGCGAGAACACCCAGGCAGAAGTGAGCCGCGGCATGTCGGAGGGGGTCGTTCTGCGCCAACCGGTGGGCGCGGTTCAGCGCCTGGCGTCCAGCGTCCGCACGCCCTGCGTTCACCTCGTCCAGCCCCTGTCTCAGAGCACGGGTGACCTGCGCGCGCAGGGCATCGTCGAGGGCACCCTGGCGCCAGCGCAGACGAAGCCTGTCCATGTCGACCCCCATGGTGAGCGTCTCCTCCTACGATCCAACCACGACAAACCCGGTGGAGACGGCGCAAACAGAGTCAGATCTCGCGCGACCTGCCTTCGACGATGGTGTGCTACCTTCCCAGTACCACGCAGACCGCGCAGACACCCCAGGGACGTACGTGGACGTCGCGATGATCGGCTACATCGTGTTCTTGCTCGCCTCATCGGCGATCGGTTTCTGGGTGGGATCCACGATCTACGACGCCTGGCAGGAGCCAGAGGACCAGGTGGTC
>JAERSX010000819.1 GCA_016845285.1 Deltaproteobacteria bacterium
CGCCTGGCGGGGCGGGGTGGCCGAGGTGACACCGCTGTCGGCCTTGCCGGCTGCCGATGCCGTCTCGGGTGAAGATGCCGCGGCCATCGCCCAGCGCCTCGCCCGTCTGGGCCTCGACGATCGCGCCGGCCCCTACATCGAGGCTGCTGGTGAGACCGACACCCTCGACCTGGTCGAGGCGCGCTTCCTGGTCGAGCCCAGCGCGGCCGATCTGGCGCGTCTCCTCGAGGGCCAGGCGTCGGGCCTGCTGCACTGGATCTGGGGTGTGGTGGGGCTCGAGCTCGAGCCATCGCTCCGTGACGCGGTCATCGAGCGCATCTCCGATGAGCTCGGAAGCGCCGATTCCGTCGTGCTCGCTGACCTGATCTACGTCGTCGGGCGGCTCTCGGAAGGGCCCGCGGCAGAGGCTGCCTTCGCCAGCGCGGCCCGCACCCTGGAGCTCTCGCTGAGCGGAGATCCGGCCCTCGACCGCGGCCACTGGACCTTCCTCGCGCGTCTCTGGGAGCGCGGCGGTCAGGTGGACCGTGCCGAGAGCGTGCTCGCCGCAGCCATCGTGGCCTACCCCGACGAGTTCACCTTCCACTACGCCTTGGCCCGCCAGCAGCTCCGCTTGGGCCAAGATGCCGTGGCGGTGGCGCAGCAGGCCCACGCCCATGCCTACGGTGACAACGCCCTCCGGGCTGCGGAGGTGGTCGCCCGCGCCCTCGCCGCCCAGGACCGCACGGTCGAGGCCCTCGCCCTCATCGACGAGACCCTCGCCTCGGCCATCGTGCCCGGAGAAGACACCAAGGTGCGCACCCCGCGCTACCTGGACGCCCTGAAGGATGCGCGCGTCGAGCTGACCGCGGAGTAGATGCTCCTCGGGCTCAGAGCTCGAAGAGCTCGTGGCGTGCAGCGGCGCCGACGGTGCGCGAGAGGTCCACGTCCGGCGGCACGACGGTGTGGTGCATGAGCGTGATGCGGGCGAGTGTCTCGTCGGGAAGCTCGCTCAGCTCGGACCAGTGGCTGTGAACGGTGCCTCGGTAGGGAGCCAGGAAGCTGCACTCGTGGAAGATGCGGGTCACGCTGCTGTCGGTGGCCGCGCGGTTGACCCAGTCGGGAGACAGGGTGGTGTCGCCGCTCCAGAGGATGCGGTTCCGGCCGTCGCTGAGCTCGATGCCGTAGGCGGCCTTGTCGACGGTGGCGCCAGCGACGTGGGGCACGCGAAAGAAGCGCACCTGCAGGCCGGCGAGCTCGGTCTGCATGGTGGGCAGCGGGTCGACGAGGGTCTCGACCCCACCTTCCCGGATGGTGCCGGTGCGGTCGGTGAAGATGTCCATGAAGGGGCGCAGGGAGCGGCGAAGCGGGTCGAGGATGTCGCTGGGCGCACACAAGGTGGTGGAGGCGAACCCGGGCTGGCCGTCGGCGTCGGGGCCGTAGAAGCGCTCCCACATCAGCTGTTCGGGGCTTGCGTGGTCGCCGTGGAGATGGGTGAAGAGCACCGCGCGGACATCGCGTGGGTGGTACCCCAGTTCCTTGAGGCTCTGGACGGCGGTGGTGCCGCAGTCGATGAGCACCAGGCCTTCGTCTGTCTCGATGAAGGCGTTGTTGTGGTAGTTCACCCGGTAGTCGGAGAAGGCACCGCCAGAACCGAGGAAGGTCAGGCGCACACGAGCTCCGCTAGTGAATCCAGGGGTCCTCGGTCTGCGTCTCCCAGGGCGATGACGGCGGTATGCCGACCTGGGGCTGCTCCGAGTCGGTCCATCCTTGCATGAGGCGGTCGCTCAGCGCGTCCTGGATGGCCTCTTCGCGGGCCCATCGCGCCAAGGTCTCACGGTTGCGGCGTCGCAGGCGCAAGCCACCCACCACGAAGAAGAGTGCGGCGAAGGTGAAGAGTGCGGTGTCACTCACCAGCGGAGAGAGCCACATGGGTGAGGTCTTCAAGCGGGCTCGCCACTCTCGGTCGAGGTCGAGAGCGCTGCGCCCGGTGGCCTTGCGCACGGCGGCGCCAAAGGCTGAGCCGGTGGCCAGCTCGCGCACCAGGGTGCGGATGGCCTCGTCTCCGTGCTCGTTCTCGATGTAGGCGACGAGATCGGCGGACTGGGCGTACGCGAGGCGGGCACGGATGGGGTCGGCGGGGAAGCGGCGGCTGAGGCTCTCGAGGCTCAGGAGGTTGTCACCCAGCATGCCCGAGGCGATGGCCTCGGTGTGGCGGGACGTGTGCTGCCGGGCGGCGTGCTGCGCGAGGCCCTCCTGCAACCAGGTGGGCACGCGCCGTGGGGCGAAGGCCTGGCCGAGCAGCACGTGCACGATCTCGTGGTCGAGGACCTGCTCCAGCGGCTCGTCGGTGCCGATGCGCTCCCTGGGGGTGTGGAGGTAGATGAGGCCGCGCAGGGGCCAGGCGGTGCCGTCGGCCCAGTCGGGCACGCGGCCGGGCTGCATCGCGTTGAAGGTCTCCTCGTCGGGAGCCACGTACACGTGCATGGTGCGGCCGGCGGGGACACCCAGGGCGGCGGCGAGGCGGGGAACGGCCTCGGTGGCATGGCGCGACAGACGCCTGGCCACCTGCCGGTCGTCTTCTTCGGCGTGCACGATGGCGAATGGTCCGCGCTCGCTCACCCAGTCCTTGGGCGGTTCGGGGGCCTCGGTGAGATCGAGCTCCAGCTCGCTCAGCTCCGGTGCGGCTCGCAGGGATGGCCCAGCCTCAGCGGGGCCAGCTCCCACGAACAGGGCCAGGATCAGGGCGCAGATCGAATAGAACAGCGCGCGCAGGCGTCACCTCAAGCTTCATTGTACGGCGTCGAGCAAGCGCTCGCACAGCCCGTTGGGGACGGGTTCTGCGCCTTGCGGCTCGGTCAGTGCAAGCTAAGGACGGCGAAGGGCAACGGAAACCCCTGGGGTGTCGAGATGGGCGGAGACGGCGGCGGAGATGGCGGCGAAGATGGCGGCGAAGATGGCGTTGGAGTGACTGTTTGATGCGTCGGCTCCACCTCGCCGTGCTGCCGCTCCTGCTGGCCTGTGCCTCCAAGGAAGCGCCGGTGGAGTCGTGGCAGCACGGCGCCCGAGAGTCCGCGATGGAGCGTCAGAAAGAGCTGGCGGCCACGCCATCGAAAGAGCAGGCCCTCGACAACCTGCGCCTGGCCAGCATGGCCCTGGCCGAGGGTGATCAAGACCTTGCCGAGCAGGCCCTGCGACGGGCGGCGGGCCCCATGACCACCTTCCAGGCCGACGGTGAGTTCGCGGCGTTGGTGGCGGCCGAGCAGGCCAAGGAGTGGAAGGGGGAGCCCTACGAGAAGTCGGCGGCCTTCTTCACGCTCGGGGTGTTGCTCCACGCCGAGGGTGACCGTGGCAACGCCTTGGCGATGTATCGCTCGAGCGTGCTCGCCGACACGGGCTCTGTCGAGCAGCGCTACCGCAGCGACTTCGTGCCTGGCTGGGTGATGCAGGCGCTCGCCTTCGCATCCGAGGGGGAGGGCGGCAACGCGCAGCAGGCCCTCGACCGTGGCATCGACGCCTGGTGGAGCCGCCACACCATCGAGGTGTTGAACGAGGCGCTCGAGAGCGACGAGGTGCGCGAGACGGGCGGGGAAGATGGCGACCTCGCCCGGGCGGTGCTGGCCGAGTCCTTCAGCGCCGGCACGAGCGCGGCCCCCCGTGATGCCCACGAGGCCGCGCGGGCCACGGTCTCCTGGGCGGGCGACCTCCTGCGTGTCCAGCGCGATCGCGGCGCCAAGGAGCGCTCGGGTGTCTTCACGGCATTCCGTAGGGGCGACTTCGACAAGGCCGCCGAGGCGCTCGGCCCTGTGTCCGCCGCCTGGCAGGAGGCCGTCCAGTCCCGCCCCACCGACCCGGGCGAACAGGGTGCACGCTTCGCTGCCCAGCTCCAGCTGCTCCTCGACGAGCCCCCCAACACCGTGCTCGTGGTCGAGCGTGGGCGCGGTCCGGTCAAGACACGAGAGGGCCAGCACGGCCAGCTCATGACCATTCGGCCGGGGCCCGCGCGGGTGACCCGGCCCGAGGTCCGACTGGGCGGCGAGGCGGTGCCCGCCGTCGAGCTCGACGATCTCCTCTTCCAGGCCACCACCCGCGGTGGACGTGGCGTCGACGGGTTCCTGAAGGGCAAGGCGGTCTACAAGGACACCTCGATGGTCACCGGCTACGTGTTGCTTCGCGCAGCCGAGGTCGCTGCCTGGGCTGACAACGGCGATCTCGCCGGTGTGCTGGCCATTGCGGGCGGTGTCCTCTTCATCTCGGGTGCGGTCACAAACCCCGCAGCCGACATTCGCCGCTGGGAGCTCGCCCCGGGCGGCTGGTTCCTGGTCAGCGCCAACCTGGAGCCGGGAGCCCACACCCTGAGCATCGACGGCAGTGAGCATCGCCTCGACGTCCCTGCGCAGGGGCAGCTGGTGGCCCTGGTGCCGGCGCTCCCGCCCCACGGTAGCGGGGTCATTGCTCCCCGCGCGGGGGACTGACGTCGTGAATTTCAACCTGGTTCGAATAGAAGATCCACCCGCGCCGTCCAAGCGCGACTCTCGGAGGGCCGAATGGCTGCTCGACTGACCTCCCTCGCGCTCGTGGGCCTCATGGCCCTGGGCTGCGGGGTCAAGTCCAAGAAAACCACCTACGTTGACCCCGATGCCTACGGGGCTGTCGAGGGCACCGGTCTGGAAGCTCGGGATATCCGCGCCGTGGCTCGCCAGATGGCAGAGGAGCTGCTCGCCAGCCCCGTCCTGGCCAGCTTCGAGGGCGTCCCACGAATCGCGGTTCTCGATGTGAAGAACCGGTCGCGCTTCCTCATCGACCAGGAGATCTTCACCACGCTCATCACCGATCTGATGATCCAGAACGCGGCCGGCAAGATCGCGGTGCTCAACCGAGACATCGTCGACCAGATCATGAAGGAGCGCGAGATGAAGCGTGCGGGTCAGGTCGACAGTGCTGGGCTCAAGGCCATGGCCGGCGCCGACTACTTCCTGGAAGGCGAGGTGCGCAGCATCAGCGCCAGCAACGCGGACGCCCAGTCCGACTACGTGGTCATCCGCTTCCAGATGACCGATGCCGAGACGGGCATCGTGGGCTGGTCCAACTCCTACGAGATGAAGAAGGAGGGCTCATGGGGAGTGATGTACCAGTGAAGCGGGTCATCCTCGCAGCGATGTTCCTGGCCGGCTGCGCCTGGAAGGGCCCCATGGCCGCCCAGACCTGGCCGGGGGTCGAGGTGGGTGACAGCGTCATCACCCTCGACAAGGCCGCCTACAAGCTGGTGGCGGTGCAGGCAGAGGCCAACGAGACCCTCCCCGACGGGCGCCTCAAGGTGAAGCTCGAGCTCGCGAACCTCTCAGCCCTGGACCTGCCCGTGCAGATCCAGACGCTCTTCCGCGATGCCAACGGCATGTTGCTCGGTGACGCTACGCCCTTCGAGATGCAGGTGCTGCCCGGCAACGCCTCCGCTCTCTACGAGACCACCTCGCTCGCTCCAGGCGCCGCGAGCTTCACCGTACAGATCAAGACTCCCTGAGTCAGGAACAGCGTCGGTAGCGGCGGCACCACTTCGCCCATAGAGGCGCACCTATGCCGTGGTGGCGCGACCGGATCCTGTGGCTGGCGATGGGTATCGGGGCGGTGCTGCGCATCGTGCCCATGGCCCTCTACGCCGACGACCAGTGCGTTCGCGACGAGTGCACCTACATCCGCATCGCTCAGCGAATGGTCGACGGGGAGGGCATGACCAGCTCGGCGGGCTGGCTGTGGGCGCCGGCCTACCCGACCATCCTGGCCTTCCACAAGTGGGCCTTCAGCTACGCCGCCACGGTCCGAGGCATGCAGCTCTTGGCGGCCATGGTGAGTGCCGTGCTCATCTACGTGCTGGCCCGGAGAGTGGTGAGCCAGGCGGGCGGGGCCTCGGCTGGGCAGCGCGCTGGCCGCATCGCGAGCGTGCTCTACCTGCTGAGCCCGGTCATGACCTTCTACACGGTGCGCCTGTGGAGCGAGGCGCTGTACAGCATGCTGTTGCTGGGCTGCTTCCTCGTCTTCGACCACGTCCGCCGCTCCTGGGAACTGGAAGGCTGGCAGGCGGTCAAGTGGGGGGCAGGTCTCGGCGCGCTCGTGGGGCTGTGCGTGCTCTTTCGCGGGGTGGCCACCTACATGGTGCCGCTCTTCCTCGGGGGGGTGCTCTGGCGCAGGTTCCGGAGCTGGAAGGCCTGGGCGCAGGTGGCCTCGGCGGCCACACTCGTGGTGGTGGTGGTGGGTCCCTACAGCGCGTACGCAACGCACAAATTCGGTGACACCGTCATCAGCGACCGCACGCTGGGACAGATGATGTGGCTGGGCAACAACGACTTCGTGCCGGTCACCTTCGACTACGGCAACGGGTCGCTGTCGCCCAGCGCCTTCCGTCGCCATGTCAGCGAGGGCCGCTCGCCCTGCGCTGGACGCAAGCAGGCCATGGACCGCGATGCTTGTCAGACCGAAGAGGGCGTCGAGTGGATCAAGGACCACCCCTTGGTCTTCCTGGCCCGCATGCCCATGCGCGTGGCCCAGCTCCTCAATCCCCACTCTCTGCTCACGCGGCACCTCCGCTGGGGGAAGTGGAAGGGACCACCGCAGTGGTTCGACGAGCTCGTGATCGTCGTGGGCGCGGGACTCTCCATGCTGGTCGTGTGGGGAGGTGCCCTGGGCCTGGCCACCCGGGGGCGCTTCGCCCGCAGCGGGGTCGTGGCCCTGGTGCTCTGCTACCACTGCGGGGCCATCGCCTGTCTGGCGGGGCTGACCCGCTATCGGGTGCCCCTCGAGCCACTCCTCATGGTCTACCTCGGTGCCCTGCTGGCCCAGCCGCGCGAAGGCCTCGCCCTGCTCCGGGCCCAGCCCTGGCGCATCTTGCTGGGTGGCATGGCCCTGGCTGCGCTCGTTCCCCTGGTGCTCTGGTACCTGCCCTCCGGCTGGCCCGGGTGGCGCTCATGGTGAGTCGGATGACCCCATTGTTGATGCTCGCTGGCTGTGGCTGGCTCACGGACACCCCGTCGGACGGTGCGGTCCTCCCGGCCGGAGACACGGCTCGTCCCGACGTGATCCTCGTGTCCATCGATACGCTCCGAGCAGACCACCTCTCGTCCTACGGCCACAGCCGCCAGACCAGTCCCTTCATCGACAGCCTCGCCGCCGACGGCGTCCGCTTCTCCCACGCTCGCTCCGCCTCGCCGTGGACCCTGCCGGCCCACACCACCATGCTGTCGGGTCAGCATCCTTCCACCCACCGCATCGTCGAAGACAACGTCACCCTCGATGCGTCCATCCCTGTGTTGCCCGAGCTCATGAAGGCCCAGGGCTACGC
>JAERSX010000820.1 GCA_016845285.1 Deltaproteobacteria bacterium
ACGCGCGCGTCTTCTGCGACGCCGCCGCCGTCTTGCGTTTCCTTCGCCGCCTCCAGCGGCGCCCTGATCGACCTCAGACATCTGTACGTCCACTCACAATAGGGGTCTCTATTGAGCGTCTGGAGCCCGCCTCCGGTAGGAGGCTCAGCCCGTGGCGCGCTCCTCGATGTGGTACCGGTAGCCCTGCTCAGTGAGGAACAGCTGCCGCTTCATGGCGAACTCCTGCTCCTTGCTGTCGAGGGTGACCACCGTGTAAAAGACGGCCGGCTTCTCCTTGGGACGCAGGATGCGCCCAAGTCGCTGTGCCTCTTCCTGGCGGCTCCCGAAGGTCCCTGACACCTGGATGGCGATGTTGGCGTCGGGGAGATCGATGGAGAAGTTGGCGACCTTGCTCACGACGAGCAGCCGGATCTTTCCCTTGCGGAAATCGCCGAAGAGCGTCTCGCGTTCGGCGTGGGGCGTCTGGCCGGTGATCAGCGGCGCCCGGAAGTCGCGTGCGATGTGCTTGAGCTGGTCGAGGTAGGTCCCGATGATCAGCACGTGGTCATCGCGATGTTTCCGCACCAGCTGTCGGAGCACGCCCATCTTCGCCGGGTTGGCGCTGGCGATGCGGAACTTCTGGGTCTCGGACGCCTGTTCGTAGCGAACGGCTTCGCCGTTGCGGAACGGTACCCGGAGCTCGTAGCAACGGGTGTCGGCGATGAAGCCTTGCTGCTGAAGGAGCTGCCAGGGCAGGTCGTAGCGCTTGGGGCCCACGAGAGCGAAGACGTCGCCTTCGCGGCCGTCCTCACGCACCAGGGTGGCCGTGAGGCCGAGACGGCGGCGACCCTGGAGGGTGGCCGTGGCGCCGAACACCGGAGCCGGCAGGAGGTGGACCTCGTCGTAGATGATGAGGCCCCAGTCCTCGTCCTCGAAGAGGTGGAGGTGCTCGAACTGGGCGGTCTTTGAGCGACGCCAGGTCATGATCTGGTAGGTCGCCACCGTGACCGGCTTGATCTCCTTGACCGTCCCCGAGTACATCCCCACCTGATCGGGGCGGAGGTTGGTCTTGTCGATGAGCTCTCGGCGCCACTGACTCACAGCCGCCTGGTTGGTGGCCAGGATCAGCGTCTTGGTCTTGACCAGGCTCATGGCCGTCATGGCCACGATGGTCTTGCCTGCACCGCACGCGAGCACCACGACGCCGCAGCCACCAGAGGGTTCGCCCTTCTGGTACCAGCGCTTCGCTGCAGTCCACTGATAGTGACGCGGCGCGAAGGGCTTGCCGTTGCTCTTCATCTTGTCCGCGAGCTCGATCTCCAGGTGTTCCCCGGGACGGAAGCCCGCGAGATCCTGGATGGGCCAGCCCGCTTGGAGCGCCCGCTGCTTGAAGATGCCCCGGTGGCCTTGCGTGAGAGCCCAGTGTCGCCGCCCGTCGGGAACCAGGAGCTCCTTCAACGAGGGTTCATTGCTGATCAGCTTGGCGACATAGCCACTGGCGAAGCCGAGGCGAAGGAGCTTGCCGTGGTGCTCCTCCTCGGGGTGCGGGAGCAGCTTGACCAAGCCGTAGCGCTCGATGGTCTCTCGGATGGTTTGCAGTACGTCAGGCGGGACGTCGAACTTCGACATCTCACGCAGGCGGTCGACGATGTCGTCGGCAGTCATGCCTGCCGAGGCCGCGTTCCAGAGAGAGAGAGGGTGGATTCGGTACGTATGCAGGAGCTCGGGCGAGGCCTCGAGCTCGGCGAAGCGGCCCAGGAAATCGCGGGCTTCTTCGTACCGGCGGTGCTTGGTCTCGACCAGGACCTTGCCATCGCCTTGGACGATTAGCGGGTTGTCAGGCCGAATATGCATCGGTCATCAGGTATTCCTCCGAGGTGCCGGGTCCGCATTGACGGGCCACCGGCGCATGAGGAGGGACGCCAACAAGGGCGTCACACGGTGTGGACGAACAAGGCGGTCAGAAGAGCCGCCAGCTCAGCAGACACAAGAACAACCACCGGGAGAGGACCCGGATGGCGCAACAAGGAGGCCTTGGGCAGACCTCTGGTCGGAAAAGCTCCGACGCTCAGTGGTGGGGATTCCCACACGGAGGGCACCGAATGGCGCACGCTCCAAGGACTTCATCTTAGCGCAGCGTGCACGACTGTCAAGCTACACTCGTGATGCTGGTCACCACGGGCCGGAACCGAGGGGGCGGGCGGCTCAACCCAGAAAGCCGTAGCGCCAGTCCGTGGGCGGCGACAGAGTCTCCTTGATGGTGCGCGGTGAGACCCATCGGAGGAGGTTCAAGGGACTCCCCGCCTTGTCGTTGGTCCCGCTGGCCCGTCCGCCCCCGAAGGGCTGCTGGCCAACGACCGCACCGGTGGGCTTGTCGTTGACGTAGAAGTTGCCGGCGGCGTGCCGAAGGGCACGGCTGGCCTCTCCGATGGCGTAGCGATCCCGAGCGAAGACCGCGCCGGTCAACGCGTAGGGTGAGGTTTGGTCGACGGCTCGCAGGGTGTCTTCCCAGCAGCTGTCCTCGTAGACCCAGGC
>JAERSX010000821.1 GCA_016845285.1 Deltaproteobacteria bacterium
GTCGGAAAGCGGATCAAGCTCGCCTACAAGGGCAACAAGGAGGTCCGCAAGATCCTGGTGCGCGACTCCAACAAGATCGTGGCCGCCGCTGTGGTCCGCTCCGGGCGTCTCTCCGATGGCGAGGTCAGCTCATTCGCGGCCAACCGCAACCTCGAACGGGACGTGATCCGCGAGATCGCCGCCAACGGCGAGTATCTGAGGAAGTACCCGGTGAAGGTGGCCCTGGTGAACAACCCCAAGACGCCCGTGCCCGTGGCCGTGGGCCTGGTCAAGGGTCTCCAGAAGAAGGACCTGATGATGCTCACGCGCAACCGCAACGTGCCCACCGTCATCAGCCAGGCGGCCAACCGGCTCTACCGGGAGAAGTACCGGAAGAGCTGAGGGCGCTGCTCAGGGCGCGTAGGGCGTGTACTCGAGACCGTGAGCCTCGGCGACGGCCGCGTAGGTCAGCTTGCCCTCACAGACGTTGAGGCCGAGACGCAGTGCCTCGCTGCTGGCCATGGCGTCGCGCCAGCCGGCGTCGGCGATGCGGAGACCCCAGGGGAGGGTCGCGTTGTTCAGCGCGAAGGTGCTGGTCCGTGCCACCGCACCCGGCATGTTGGCCACGGCGTAGTGCACGATGCCGTCGATGATGTAGGTCGGGTTGGCGTGGGTGGTGGCCCGGGTGGTCTCGCAGCAGCCACCTTGATCGACCGCGACGTCGGCGATGGCGGCGCCCTGCTTCATGAGCGAGAGGTGACCGCGCGTCACGATCTTCGGCGCCCGAGCACCGGCGACGAGCACGGCGCCGACGACGAGATCTGCCTCACCCAGGGCCATCTCCACGTTGTGCGGGGAGCTGAAGAGGGTGCGGACACGGCCCCGGTAGAGATCGTCGAAGCCGCGGAGCACGTCCACGTTGATGTCCATGACGGTGACATCGGCGCCGAGGCCGACGGCCATGGCCGTGGCGTTCTTGCCCACGATGCCGCCACCGATGACCACGACCTTGCCGGGGAGCACACCGGGCACGCCGCCCAGCAGCACGCCGCGGCCGCCCTGGTTCTTCTCGAGACAGTGGGCGCCGGCCTGGATGCTGAGGCGGCCAGCCACCTCGCTCATGGGGGCCAGCAGGGGCAGGGCGCCGTTCACCTCGATGGTCTCGTAGGCGATGGCGACACAGCCGCTGGCCAGCAGGGCCTCGGTCTGTGGCAGGTCGGGAGCGAGGTGCAGGTAGGTGAAGAGGATCTGCCCGGGCCGAATCTTGGGGTACTCGGCTGCCAGGGGCTCCTTGACCTTGCAGATCATGTCGGCCTGGCCCCAGACCTCTTCGGCGGTGGGCACGATCTGAGCGCCCACCTGGATGTACTCCTCGTCGGACAGGCCCGAGCCGGCGCCGGCGTCTTGCTGGACGATCACCCGATGGCCGTGCTGCACGTACTGCTTGGCCCCGGCGGGCGTGAGCCCCACCCGGTTCTCCTGGGGCTTGATCTCGGTGGGGACGCCGATGAGCATGGTGACTCCGTCGTGGCAGACCCGAGCTTTGCGGCCTGCCGAGTAGGGGACGCGCCTGTATCCGACCCCCAGCTCCCTCGGTAGGGTCGGAGTCGACGTGCCCGACCACCGTGGTAGCCTGGGGATGATCCGGCGCTCGGGCACGCGGCCGGACCCATGCAGAGGTGAACGCTGGAGTCCGATGCCGTCTCCGAGGCCTCCCAGGCCCGGGTTCAGCGCAGCGAGGTCATGACGACCGAGGATCCTGTCCTCCCACGACGCTGCAGCCTGGTGTTTCACGACGCCCAGGCCCTCCGTGAGCTGGTCGGCGAGGTCGGCCAGCACCTCAAGATCATGGATCGCACGCTGGGTGTGCGGGTCAGCCAGCGCGGCGACCAGCTGCTCGTGGGCGGCCAGGACGGCTCGGTCGAGCTGGCTGCGCACATCATCGAGCAGCTCTACGCGGTGGTGCTCACCGGCTACCACCTCCGCGCCGCAGATGTGGACCAGGCGTGCCGCATGGTGCGCTCCGAGCCCGAGGTTCGCCTGGTCGAGCTCTACAAGGACACCGTGTCCATCGGCGTGGGCAAGAAGCGGGTCCACCCCCGCACCTTGCGCCAGAAGACCTACCTCCACGCCATCCGCGAGAACGACCTGGTCTTCGGCATCGGTCCTGCTGGCACCGGCAAGACATACCTGGCCATGGCCATGGCTCTCGCCAGCCTCTACCGCGAGGAGGTGCGACGCATCATCCTGTGTCGGCCCGCCGTGGAAGCGGGGGAGAAGCTGGGCTTCCTGCCGGGCGATCTCATCGAGAAGGTCAACCCCTACCTTCGGCCCCTGTACGACGCGCTCCACGATCTCGTCGGCTACGACCGCTCCGATCGCCTCCTGAAGAAGGGCGTCCTCGAGGTGGCCCCCCTCGCGTTCATGCGTGGGCGCACCCTGGCCGACTCCTTCGTCATCCTCGACGAGGCCCAGAACACCACTCGGGAACAGATGAAGATGTTCCTGACCCGCATCGGCCTGGAGTCCAGAGTGGTGGTCACCGGCGACGTCACCCAGGTGGACCTTCCCCGTGGGCGCGAGAGCGGGCTCACACACGTGCTGCGTGTGCTCCGTGGCGTGGACGACATCGGCGTGGTCCACTTCACCGATGCCGACGTGGTGAGACATCCCCTGGTGTCCACGATCATCCGCGCCTACGACCGCACCGAGACCCACGAGCGTGCCGCCGAAGAGGAGCGCCGTCGCGAGGCCCGTGCCCGGCGTGAAGCAGGTGAGGTCTCCCCCGACGAGGGCTCCCGTGGCTGAGGGCCTGCCGGTCCGGACCTCCGAGGCGCCTCTGCCGCCGTCGCCGGAGCCCGCTGCTCCGTCGCCGAAGCTAGGCGGCCGGCTCATGAGCATCTGGCGGCGCGACCTCGTGCGGCGCCTGCTCGCCCTCGTCGTGCTGTCTCTGGGCTCGGCGCTGCTGGTGATGGACGTGGTGCGCGTGCCTCAGCGGTCGGTGCAGGTGGGGGAGGTGCTCGATCGGGACATCCGGGCGACCGCCAACTTCAGCTACGTGGACGAGGAGCAGAGCGAGCGCTTGCGTGAAGAGGCCGACGACGCCGTGCTGCCGGTCTTCGACTACAACGCCACCACCGTCGGCCGACTCCAGTCCCGCACCACCGAGGCCTTCGAGGCTGCGCGCAGCCGCCACGCCGATGCGCTCCTCACCGCTCGGGCTGCCGGCGCAGACGGGCTCTCGCCCGAGGTCGAGAGCGAGCTGGCGCGAGACTTCCTCCGGGACTTCGAGGTCTCGCTGGTCGCCGACGACACCCAGCGACTCGTCCAGATGGGCTTCGACCCGGCCATCGATGCCCTGGCCAACGAGCTGCTCGGCCATGCCATGGGCTCGTACGTCGTGGGAGATCGCACATCACTGCCCACGGGTCGCCCGGCCATCCAGGTCGTCCGCATCTTCCAGGACACCCAGGACGAGGTGCTGCTCGACGACTTCTCTGCGGTGGTGTCTCTCGACCAGGCCCGCAAAGACCTCGCGCTCTACGTCATCGAGCGGGGGCAGAGCCGCGCAGCCAACGACGCCGAACGGGCTGCGCTGGCCGTGGCACGCGCCATGCTGCGCCCCAACTTCACCTCCAACGAGCTCACCACCACCAACCGCCGCAGCGCCGCCCGCGAGGCCGTGGGCGAGGTGGTCATCTCGGTGCAGCGGGGCACGGCCCTGGCCCGCGAGGGCGATGTCCTGACCCGCCAGCAGGTGGACATGATCGGCGCGCTGCAGGAGAGCCGTGCCGGCTTCGGAGCGGTGGGCGTGGGCTTCGCTCTCATCGCCTTCAGCGCCCTGCTCTTCGCCTCCCTCTACCAGTTCGGCGCCGGCTTGAGCCGCAAGTTCAGCACCGGGCTGCGCGATCTGCAGACCATGGCGGCCCTGGCCCTGGTGATGCTGCTGTTCGGCCGTCTGTTGGTCGAGCTGGCGGAGGTCTCGGTCGGCAGCTCGGCCTTGGGGGTGGGGCCCAGCTCGCTCTACTACATGGTGCCCTTCTGTGGCGGCGCCATGTTGGTGCGAACGCTCATCAACAGTGAGACGGCGCTGCTCTGGATCATGGCCGTCGGCATCCTGCTGGGCGTCATGATGGATCAGCAGGTCCTGTTCTCCCTGTACTTCGCGGTGTCAGGGGTGACGGCTGTGGCTGCCATGGGCCACACGCGCGAGCGGGTCAACGTGTTGCGTGCCGGCGTGCAGGCGGGGCTCGTTCAGGCGGGACTGGCGCTCCTGATCAACCTCGTCCAGGTCCACCTGGGTGAAGGAGGCACCACCGCCGCGGCCACCCAGCCCCTCTGGGACGTGGGCTTCGCCTTCCTGGGCGGTCTGGTCGGTGGTTTCTTGGCCTTGGGCCTCGTCCCTGTCTTCGAGCTGCTCGGCTACGTCACCGACTTCAAGCTGCTCGAGCTGGCCAACCTCAACCACCCGTTGTTGCGCCAGCTCATGCTGCGGGCGCCTGGCACCTACCACCACTCGGTGACCGTGGCCTCGCTCTGCGAGTCCGCTGCCGAGTCCATCGGCGCCAACGCGCTCCAGACCAGGGTCGCCTGCTACTTCCACGACATCGGAAAGGCACTGCAGCCCCGATACTTCATCGAGAACCAGGGCGGTGGCCTCAACCCCCACGACAAGCTCAACCCCCACACCTCGGCCCAGGTCATCATCAACCACGTCGTGGACGGCGCCGCCATCGCTCGTCAGTACAAGCTGCCACAGCCCATCCTCGATGGCATCGAGATGCACCACGGCACCGGCATCATCCAGTACTTCTACATCAAGGCCCTCGAAGCGGCCGACTCCCCCGATGAGGTGGACGAGGCCCACTTCCGCTACCCCGGAAAGAAGCCCAACAGCCGCGAGACCGGCATCATGATGTTGGCCGACAAGGTGGAAGCGGCGGTGCGCACGCTCAAGGAGCCGAGCGCCGACAACATCCGCAACCTCATCCAGAAGATCGTCAACAGTGCGGTGACCGACGGGCAGTTCGAAGAGTGCCCGCTGACGATCCAGGAGCTGTACCGCATCGTGGATGCGTTCACGAACACGCTGCTGGGCATCTACCACCACCGCATCGAGTACCCCGGCATGCCCAAGCGGCTGCCCCAGGGTGTGACCGAAGGGGATGTGCCCCCGTCGGCCATCATCACCCTCGAGATGAACAACCCCTTCCGGGCCGACCGCACCGATCCGGAGGTGCAGATCGACCCCACGGATCCCGACGTCGGTGACCCCAGCGTGCCGCAGATCCAGCCCGGTCCGGAACCGGACTAGTGGCCGAGGTCGACATCCAGGTGGTCGCGGTGGAGCTCTCTGACTCGGGTCGGGAGGCGCTGGAGCACGACGCCCAGCGGCTGCTGGACCACCTGGGCGAGGCGGCGTCGCTGCTCAGCCTGGTCGTGGGCGACGATGCCTTCATACGACCGTTGAACCGAGACTATCGGGGCAAGGATTCCGCCACCGACGTGCTCTCCTTTCCGCAGAGAGAGGGCGAGGGGGCACGGGCTGACGACCCGGTGCTCGGCGATCTGGTCATCAGCCTGGAGACCGCGGCACGGCAGGCCGCAGAGCTCGATCACTCCGTGTCTCACGAGCTCCGCGTGCTGTTGGTGCACGGGCTGCTCCACCTCTTGGGGCACGATCACATCGAGGCCCAAGAGGCCGCACGCATGCAGGCCGCCGAGGCCGAGCTCCTCGCTGTGCTGGGCGAGGGTGGGCGCTCGCTCGTGGCTCGGGCGCACGCGACCGAAGGCGGCACCGGTTAGCCGCCGCGGACGGGCCCCGACCGGCCCCACGAACGCGGACCTGGAGCTCCCCATGGACATCGCCGATCTTCGCAAGGACCTCGCCGAGCGCATCGATGCGCTCCGGGGGCATCTTTGACCTCGCGATCCTGAACGATCGCATCAGCGAGCTCGACGCCCTCGCCGAGGACCCGGAGTTCTGGAACGACCCGTCCCGTGCCCGCAAGGTGCTCAAGGAGAAGGCCGGCATCGAGGGCACCATCAGGTCCTTCCAGGAGCTGGCCGACGCCCTCGAAGAGGCCGACATGGCCCTGGAGTTGGGCGAGGAAGACCCCGACCTCCTCGAAGAGGGCGAGACCTCGATGCGTGCCCTGGCCGAGCGGGTCCGGGTGGCCGAGGTCGAGCGAATGCTCGGTGAAGAGGCCGACCGCAACGACGCTGTCATCGAGATCAACAAGGGTGCGGGTGGCACCGACGCCGCCGACTGGGCCGACATGTTGCGGCGCATGTACCTGCGCTGGTGTGAGCGGCGGGGCTTCAAGACCAAGGTGACCGACATCCAGCTCAACCCCGATGCCGGCATCAACAGCGTGACCATCGAGGTGAAGGGCGACTACGCCTATGGCTACCTCAAGGCCGAGATCGGCGTGCACCGCCTGGTGCGCATCAGCCCCTTCGACGCCAGTGCTCGCCGCCACACCGCCTTCGCGAGCGTGGACATCACCCCGGACATCGACGACGACATCGAGATCCAAGTGGCCGAGTCCGAGGTGCGCATCGACACCTACCGGGCGAGCGGTGCCGGCGGCCAGCACGTCAACACCACCGACTCCGCGGTCCGCATCACCCACCTCGCCACCAACATCGTCGCGGCCTGCCAGGCGGAGCGCAGCCAGCACAAGAACCGAGCCAAGGCCTGGAAGATGTTGCGCGCCAAGCTCTACCAGCACGAGCTGGAGCGTCGGCAGGCCGAGGCCGACCAGATGCATGCCGAGAAGAAGAGGATCGAGTGGGGCAGCCAGATCCGCAGCTATGTGCTGCAGCCCTACCGTCTCGTGAAAGACGTCCGGACGGGCACCGAGATCGGCAACACCGACAAGGTGCTCGACGGCCATCTGGACCCCTTCATGGAGGCCTGGCTGGTGCAGCGGGCCTCAGGGGACGAAGGCTGAGCAGAGTGGGAGACCCTCGGGCTCGGGTGAGCTACCATCGGCCCACGAGAGGAGGACCGATGCGCGACTTCATGGCATCGCTGCTGGTGCTGCTGCTTCCCCTGGGAGCATGCGCTGGCGAAGACAAGGATGGAGAGAGCGGCGGCTCCGACGGTCCGATGATCACCGGGACGATCAGTCCCACCGACGAGGACTTCTCCGGTGAGGTGTCGATCATGCGGGCCTTCGGCTTCGACGCAGGCGGCAAGGTCTTCATCTTCAGCAGCTCGAACCCCAACGCCACCTGCGACAACTCCTACGAGATGTTGATCTCCAGCGATCCCTTCGATCCGGTGGACATCTTCGAACCAGGGTTCTGCAACTTCACGGTGGCGGTGCCGAGCGCGTACGAGGGCGAGGTCGAGGTGATCGACGATCTCCTCGCCATCACCCCTGCATTCCAGTGCCCCATGGGTGACGGAGCCTTCGAGTACACCGACATCCTCGACGATGGCAACTCCGAAAAGGACTACTACTGGATCCCGTCCGAGCAGTACTGGACGGGCGTTCCCAACAGCGACGAGATCACGGTGAGTGGCTCGGGCGAAGACGGGTACACGGTCGACGCGACCATGTCGAACTTTCAGGGCGGGTTCGCCCAGACCGGCAGCATCGACCCTGCCCCGGCCTCGGGCAACGTGGGCGGGACCATGGACGTGGAGTACTGCCCCAAGTACGGGACGATCGGGATCTTCTGAGCCATGGGCTGACAGGGCGCGGCTCGGCTGGACTCAGCGGTGGGCGTCT
>JAERSX010000822.1 GCA_016845285.1 Deltaproteobacteria bacterium
TCCCGAGCCCGCACGCCGGGCACCAGTCGGTGGAGCATCGCCAGGGTGGCCAGGGTGGCCACGCTCAGGGAAGTACCCAGGCTCTTGGCGGCCACGAGCGTGGGGATGCCCAGGGCGTGGGCCATGGCCAGCATCGCCATCCACAAGGGCGTGGTGTAGCCCTCGACCCGCTCGCCCACGTTGTAGACGGGGCCGTGACCTGCGGCGAAGTTCTCGGCGTACCGAAAGGTGATGAAGGCGTCGTCGAGGGTCCAAGGCTGCGTGTACGCGTTGTGCGCCGCAAAGATCAGCAGCGCCACCGCCAGGGCGCGCAGGGGCGAGGGCCGGGGAAGGGACCGCATCGAAGCCCGCCTAACGAGGAAGCTTCAGGGAGGAGGGTCACCCCCGTCGTTCGACAGGGCAGCTGAGGGCGGCCTCCTCAGGGCGCACAATCGGGTTCTTCCAGCCGAATGACCCGAAGGTCATCGATGGCGTCGAAGTCGCCGGTGTGCAGCTCGAAGCTCATCACCTCGTCGCCCATGACCTCGAGCACCACGGACTCGGCACCCGCGGTGGTGTCTGCGGTGGCGGTGTGGCTCCCCACCTCGTTGCCGTCGGCGTCGTAGGTGGTGAGCGTGGCCTGGTCGACCTCGCCGCCAGCCTCCGCTGCGTGCGCCGCCCCCGCCGTGTACATGCGCAGGCTGACCACATCTGCGGGTCGATCGAGCACCCCCGAGAGTCCGGGCTCGCCGCTGTGGTTGAAGCCACTGTTCACCCAGGTGCTGAGCACCTTGTCGGGGCTCGACAGGGTGGCCGTGGTGTGGTCGGCACCCCACTGGACCACGTTGCTGTCGCCGCCCTCTCCCGGGTCACCGGCTCCCTCGAGGTAGACCCCCAGCTCGGCGTACTGGTCGGTGACCCGTGTGCCCACCGCCAGGTCGTCGAAGCCCACCTCGACCTCGTCCACGGTGACGAGCTCGGGGTGCTCGTCTTCGGCGTTCGGCAGGCCATCACCGTCGAGGTCGGGGTCGTCCAGATCACAGAGGCCGTCTCCGTCGAGATCACCACAGGCATCTCCGTAGAGGATGCGGTCGATGAGCGGTGCCTGGGGATCGGTCGACTCCACCGACAGCGTCCCGTCCGGCTCACCGTCGGACTGAGGTGCCCAGGCAGCCGTGCCCTCCACCCAGTCGCCCGGGGCGAGGGTGATGGGCGCGGCCGGCACGTCCAGCACGAGCCCCAGCGAGCCGCCATCGAGGGTGAGGGCGAGCACGTCGAGGGGCTCGTCGCCCACGTTGCGGATCCAGAAGGGGAACCCACCCTCGGTGCAGGCGGTCGCCTGCTGGCCGAAGTCGAAGCGCTCGGGGACCACCTGGATCTGAGCAGCACCATCGGTGGGCGCGTCTCCGACCGAACCGTCCCAGGCGTCGGGCACCGGAGCGCCGCCCTCCAGCCCATAGTCGGAGCAGGCCAGCACCGGGCCCAGGGCCATCCACACCAGCACGGGGGCACGAGGGGTGTTGAGCATCAGTCCTCCCAGGTCGCGATGCAGACTTCGGTGAAGTGGCCCGAGCCGTCGGACTGCCGATGTACACCGGCCCACAGGGTCTCTCCGGCCCAGGGACGCAGGTCCACCTCGAAGACCGCGCCCTCCTCGTGACAGTCGACACGGTCGATGTAGTCGAGGTGGTCGGCGCAGTCTTCGCCGTCCTCTTCCCAGCCCTGGCAGCGGGCGACCCCATCGTCCATGGTGGGCCCGGTGTTGCTGGAGACGTAGCCGACGCCCCCGAGATCGGTGACGCAGATCAAGGCGGTGGAGGTGCCGTCATCAGGAACGTCGAATGACTCGTCATCACAGAGCTCGGAGCCGTTGCGGAAGCTGCTCTGGCAGACCCAGCCGCCCGGCTCCTCTGGCTCCTCCCCCGAACCCTCCTCGTCCACCGCCGAGGCGCCCGTGTCCGGGGCGCTCCAGGGGTCGTCGCTGACGCTGCCGCCGTAGAGCTGGTCGCGCTCGGTGAGCACATCTCCGCCCGAAGCCGGGCTGGGAGCCTGGCAGGCCAGCAGGCCGAAGAGGAGCGAGGGAACACTGAGCAACACGGTTCTTGATGGCATGCCCCAGGTCTTTGCAATTCCCAGACCAACCCGGAAGCGACGACTTCATGGGCATCAACCCACAATGTGAGACACAGATGACGGGGCGCGCCTACCCCAGAGCGGGACATGGTCCCCCGCCCCTTTCGGGTTCGTCCTCATCCGACTAGACTACCCATCCTTTCGAGAACCACACGGTGGCGGGTCGAAGGGTGGCAGGAGGGAAGATGCGACAGCGAATCTCGCAGGCGACAGCCGTGGCACTCACCGCAGGTCTGATCGCCTGCGGCGACAAGGGTGATGACACAGCCACGGGCGCGGCTCCCACAGCCGACGACACCACCTACTACGAGCACGTGGTCCCCGTCCTCGCCGAGAACTGCACCCGCTGCCACTACGACGGTGGTCTCGGCCCCGCCGACTTCACGGACCCCGACACCGTGATGGACTGGTCGAACAGCATGCACAGCGCCATCGAGAGTGGGCGCATGGCCCCCCCCGCCGCAGACCCCACCTGCCAGGACTACGTGGGCAGCGACGTGCTCACGGTGAGCGACGAAGAGAAGGCCACCTTCGAGGCGTGGATCGAGGGAGGCATGACGCTGGGTGAGCCGGCCGACACCCCCGAGTTCGCCGTGGTGAGCGGTGAGCTGAGCGACCCCAACCTCGAGGTGCTCATGGCCGAGGCCTACACCCCCACCTACATCGACGATGAAAACCCCGACAACGAGTACCGCTGCTTCATCCTCGACCCCGAGCTCGACCAAGACGTCTACATCACGGCCATGGCACCCATCGTGGACCAAGACCCCATCGTCCACCACGCCGTGCTCTTCACGGTGCCCGAAGACTCCGTCTCAGAGGACTGGCGCGACCCATCGGGCGTGGACTGCATCGACGGCGGCGGCGGCAACGACGCCGACGCCATGATCGCGGGCTGGGCTCCCGGGATGCTGCCCATCGAGTTTCCCGAGAACACGGGCATGAAGCTGGGCGCCGACTCCGTGCTCGTGCTCCAGATGCACTACTTCACCTCAGGCTCGTCCACCGAGGGGGTCAGCGACCGCTCGGGCTACGCCTTCCGCGTCCAAGACACCGTGGAGACCGAGGTCATCATGGCGCCCCTCGGCAGCACCAACTTCAAGATCCCGGCCGACGAGGCAGCCCACACCCACGAGGACTCGTTCACCAACACCTACCTCGACATCGACATCCACGGCGTCTTCCCGCACATGCACCGCCTGGGTACCGAGTACGCCATGAGCATCGAGGAAGAGGACGGCACGGAGACCTGCGTGGTGCGCGGCGACTACGACTTCGACAACCAGATGACCTACCAATTCGCCGAGCCGCTGCTCCTGCCCATGGGCGCGAAGCTCACCTGGTCGTGTACCTGGAACAACTCCAGCAGCAACCCCGCCTTGGAAGGCGCGGAGCCCGAGACGGTCCGCTACGGCGAGCGAACCGACGAGGAGATGTGCTTCTTCTTCTCGTTGATCTCGTACTGAGTCCTCGGGGCGAGCACACGCCTCCTGGGCAGATAGGGGGCGGCCCCTGGAGGCCCCATGTTGCTTGCTCTCGCTCTCTCGCTCCCCGTCGCACAAGCAGACGAGGGCATGTGGTTGCCCGAGCAGCTGGCAGACCGGGCCGAGCAGCTGACCGAGCTGGGGCTGGAGCTCCCGCCTGAGCAGCTGGCAGACCCCATGGGCCAACCGCTGGGCAGCATCGTGACCATGGGCTTCTGCTCAGCCAGCTTCGTGAGTGCCGACGGCCTGCTCGCCACCAACCATCACTGCGTGTCCAGCTACCTGCAGTACCTGAGCGACGAAGACACGGATCGCAACACCGACGGCCACCTGGCGGCCGACCGCGCCGGCGAGCTCTGGGTGGGGCCGGGCTCGGAGGTCCAGGTGGTCGAGAAGATCAGCGACGTGACCGCAGAGGTCATGCGCGGTGTGCGCACACGCACCTCCGACAGCAAGCGCGAGGCCCGCATCCGGGTGAACCGCGCCAAGGTCATCGCCGAGTGCGAGGCGGATCGCCCCAACGTTCGCTGCCGGGTCGCGCCCTTCTACGGCGGCCAGACCTACCGGCTCATCGAGAAGCGACGGCTGCGCGACGTGCGGATGGTCTACGCGCCACCGGAGAGCGTGGGCAGCTACGGCGGCGAGATCGACAACTGGATGTGGCCGCGCCACACCGGTGACTTCGCACTGCTGCGGGCCTACGTGGCCCCGGACGGCAGCGCGGCCGAGCACGCCGAAGACAACGTGCCCTACCAGCCCCGGCACCACCTCGAGCTCAACGCCGAGGGCGTGGGTCCCGGCGACTTCGTCATGGTGGCCGGCTACCCGGGCAGCACCTACCGGTTCCGGCAGGCCCGCAGCATGCGCTTCTCCCGCGACGTGAGGTACCCCTTCCAGCAGGCGCTGTACGAGGAGCTCATCGGCATCCTGCAGAGGCACATCGAGGGCGACGCCGCGGCGGCCGCGAAGCTCCCGGCCACCAAGGGCTACCTCGACAACGGCTCCAAGTACGTGGCCGGCATGCTCGACGGCTTCTCGGGCAGCGACGTGGTGTCCCGCAAAGAGGCCAGCGAGGCCGCGCTGAAGGCCTGGATCGCCGCAGATCCCGCACGGGTCAAGCGCTACTCCCCGGTCCTGGGCGAGCTCGACGCCATGCTCCAGGCCGATGAGCAGCGCTACGAGGCGGAGGCCCTGGCCAGCTGGCTGGTGTGGGCCGGCAACCTGCTCCGCACGGCCCACACCGGCGTGCGCTGGGCCACCGAGCAGCAGAAGCCCGATCTCGAGCGCGAGCCCCGCTTCCAGGATCGCGACAAGGAGCAGCTGCTTCGACGCTTCGAGCGCATGGACGCGAGCCTCCACCTGCCTGCAGACCGAGAGGTGTTCGAGGTCTTCATCGACCGTGCCGCGGCCCTCCCCAGCGGTCAGGACATCCCGGGACTGACGACCTGGCTCGAGCAGATGGGAGGCCCCGAGGCCGCCCTCGACGCCCTGTACACCGAGCCCGACCTGGCCGGTGCCGACGCCCGCAAGGCCCTGCTCGACCTGAGCCTGGCAGAGCTCGAGGCCTCGAAAGACCCCTGGATACAGCTGGCGCTCGTCATGGAGGACCACCTGGCGCCGCTGCGAGACCGCGACAAGGTGGAGAAGGGCGCACGCCTCCGGCTCATGCCCGTCTACTACGAGGCCCTCAAGCAGGCCCAGCCCGCCGACACCTACCCCGACGCCAACTCGACCCTGCGCATCACCGTGGGCCAGGTCAAGGGCTACACCCCCGAAGATGGCCTCGTCGCCCTGCCCCAGACCACGGTCGCCGGGGTGGCGGCCAAGGCCGGCGACTGGCCCTTCGACGCCCCGGAGCGCCTGCTCCAGGCCGCGCCCGCCGCGCCGGAGTCTCGCTGGACCGACGAGAGCCTGGGCGACGTGCCCGCGAACTTCCTCACCAACCTCGACACCACAGGGGGCAACTCGGGCAGCGCCACCCTCGACGCCCAGGGCCGTCTCGTAGGCCTCATCTTCGACGGCAACTACGAGGCAATGAGCGCCGACTGGCTGTTCGACGAGACGATGACCCGGAGCATCCACGTCGACATCCGCTACATGCTCTGGATCCTCGAGGAGGTGGAGAAAGCCACCTGGATCCTCGAGGAGCTGGGCGTGGCCGCAGAGTAGTCCGGGGCTGCCCCGGGTCTACCTCCGCACGTCGATCTCGAGCTCGTCGGCCCAGGTCCGGTAGGTGTCGTCGTAGTAGGGCCAGGCGCTCGAGGCCGGGCCCGCGAAGGTGCCCGGAAGGCTGGCGACGAGATCGAGATCCACGCTGTGGGTCTCGGTCGCGGCCAGGCCGTCCCAGTACAAGGTGACCTCCCGAGGACGCAGCTCGAAGAAGGCGATCTGCCCCTTCTCCACGAGCTCTTCGAGCTGCCATACCTGGGCGTCCAGGCCGGCGGGCAGGCCCACTCGGGCGATGGGGCTGGGCACCTCTGCGCCGTGGCGGTTGCCCACCTCGGTGGTCAGACGCACCGTCTCGCCCTGAGCCACGGCCCCCTTGTCGAGGACCGTCTCCAGGGTGAGCGCAGCGCGCGCGTCGGTCGGCTGGGTCGTGGCCCGCCACTCGGCGCTCAGCGTGAAGGGCATCTCGCTTCGGCCCTCGAAGCTCAGGGTGATCTCGTGCTCACCCGGGCCCAGGTGGTCGGCGAGATCGGTCAGCGACAGCCCGTCCAGCTGTGTGGACTTCCAGCTCAGGCTGCCGGCGGACTCCCCATCCACGGCCACGTGCACCTTGCCCCAGCCCTTGGGCCGTGAGGCTGCCTCCGACACCTTCGTCAGCGCCTCCAGGGTCAGGACGGTGGCCTGGGTGGCGCCCCAGTTGCCACGGCCCGAGCGGGCGCCCATCAGCCACATCGCGCCGGCGTTGACCCCGCTGGTGTGGCCGCCGGCCTCGAGCAGGGCCATGGTGGCCAAGGCCGTGGTCTCCACGGTGAGGTTCTTGCCGCCGCTGCGCATGATGCTCGACTCGGCCCCCGGAAAGCTGCCGTCGGTGGCCTGGTGGCTCCGCAAGCGGCGAGCCGCACTCGTGGCCGCGGTCGTGCGACCGGTGTGGGCCAAGGCCGACGTGGCGAGCGCCAAGACGTAGGGATCGTCGCTGGTTCGGGCGAGGCGGTCGAGGTTTCCGAGCTCGGCGTCGAGGCCCTTGGTGCCGGTGGTGGCCAGGGCCCAGGTGATGTAGGCGTCCAGGGTGTCCTTGGGCGCCATGCCGTACTGATGAGAGCTGTGGCCGGTCTTGGCGTAGCCACCCGTGCCGTCACGGGCGTCGAGCAGGTAGCGGCGATCGCCCTCGAGGAGCTCGTTGCTCACGCCCTCGTAGACCCGCTTCATGGCGGTGAACTGACGCAGGCCGTAGGCGCTGAGCGCCTCCTTGCCTGGGCCCTTGCCCCAGGTCTCGAAGCCACCAGAGCTCACCTGGTAGCCCTCGAGGCGCTGGTAGCCGGTCGCCAACATCTTCTCGGCACCCACCTGCTGCGAGGGCCGCAGGTGCTGCCGCCGCAGGGTCTCGATGACCAGCACGTTGGGGTAGTTGGCGCTGCTCGTCTGCTCGAAGCAGCCCCCCGGCGTGCGCAGCATGCCCTCGAGGCCATCGACCAGCAGCGACGCCGGTGAGGGGTGCAGATCGAGGCGGGCCGACAAGGTGTGGTCGACCAGTTCGTCGATCTTGACGGTGTAGCTGACCTCGGTGAGCTCGGTGGACAGCTCACCGGAGCGGGTCCAGCTCTGGTCGAAGCCACGGGGGACCACCGCGAAGCTGCGGGTCAGCGCGTCGGTCAAGCCATCGGCCTCGCCCCGGAGGGTGACGCCCACCGTCGAGGCCTCGGCACCAGCCACCACGGGGACCACCAGGGTCTCGGCACCTTCAGCCTCCAAGGTGAGGCGCTGGGCCGTGGCGCCCTGCACAGCCACGCCCTGGCCGATGTCGGCCTCGAAGAGCACGCCCACGGCGTCGCTCAGGGTGCTCGTGAGGGTGACGGGCAGGAGCAGGCGGTCGCCGGCGCTGAGGGCGTCGGGAAGGCGAGCGTCCAGGTGGAAGGGCAGGACGCTCTCGACCTCGGCCTCACCTCGACCCGCCACGCCCGAGCCCAGCCCCTCGGCGATGGCCCGGAAGGTGGTGACGGCATCCGAGAGCACGAAGCGGACCTCGGCGGTGCCGTCCTCGCCCGTCTTCACCGCAGGCTCCCAGTGCACGGTGTCCCGGAAGTCGGAGCGCACGCCGTCGTCGCGATGAACGGGCTTGGGGAAGACGCGGACGGGTGCCCAGCGATCCTCGTAGCGGACCCGCGTGCGGGTGGTGCTCTGGGAGGCCCCGGCCACCTTGCCCGCTCCCCCGTCGCTCACGAACACGAAGGGGTACTGGACGATGGCGATCCCACCGCCCTTGGGCTCCGGGAACCTGAAGCGCTGGAAGCGAGCCTCCAGACAGCCCTCCACCGCCGCGCTGTCCAGGCTCGACGTCTTGACGTCCGCGGCCGAGACCCTGCCGTCCCGGTCGATGACGAACTTCATCGTCACCTTGCCCTCGATGCCGGGGCTACGGACGAGCTCCCGCTGGTAGCAGTACCGGATCTGGTTCATGTGCCGCTTGACCACCGCGTCGACCAGGCTCTTGTCGAGAGCGCCCAGGATCACGGGGTCTCCGCCGATGCGGCCGAGGCCGCCCGCACCCTTCGCACCGAAGGAGCCGCCGCCCACGCCGTAGCCGCTGACGCCGCTGCCACGCCCCTTGGCCCCCAGGCCGGACAAGCCCTCAGCGGAGCCGCCTCCGCCGAGGCCAGAGCCCCGCGAAGCGAGGCCACCAGCACCGACCTCGGTGCCCTTGGCCCCAATGAGGCCCCCGATGCCGCCGGCCATGTCAGCGTCCAGATCACTGATGCCGAAGGTGCCGAGTCGACCACTTCCGTCAGGCACCAGCTCGCGTACCGGCATCTCGATGCCATCGATGAGTGAGCCAGACCCGACCGCCCGCTCGACCGCCAGCCCGTGAGGCCGGACCAGCTCAGCGTCCAGCTCGACCCCATCGAAGTCGATCTCGGTGCGGCTGCTCATCCGTGGTGCATCGGCCTGTCCGGTGGCTGGCCGACGTTGCCCCTCGTGCGCCGCCCCCGTGAGGTCGGCGACCTCGCCTCCGGCCACAGCCTCACTCGCGGAGGGGGCGGGCTCATGGACCACTGCCACCTCGGCAGGTTGCGCGCGGATGGTCTCCTGCCAGTAGACGGCCCGCTGCTCCGGCCTCCAGGCCAGCGCCTCCCGTGCCTCTTCGGCCTCGGCCAGAGTCGGCACCGCCGCGGGGTCGGACGCCTCGGTCAGCACGGCGTCTTCGCCATAGTCGAAGACCTGCTTCCACTCGAATCGGCGCCAGCCCTTGGTGCCCATGAGGAGATCGAGTCCACGCCGCGCCTGGGCCTCGTCGTCGTCGTAGTACCAGGCCGGATCGTCGATCTCGGCCGCAGGTAGATCGGACTCGAGGTAGAGCCGGCTCAAGATGTGTCCACGCTCGTCGTCGGCGTGGGCCAGGACCGTGTCGTCGACCACGGAGATGGCGAGCTCGGCAGGCACCGGCTCCCCTGTGGACGTGGTCGTTCGCACCGTCAGCACCACCTCGTCTCGCGGCTGGTAGCGCTCCTTGTCCGGGGTGAGCTCGACCTGGAGATCCTCGCCAGGGTTGCGGTAGACCACCCGCTCTGCGAGAGGCGAGAGGTCGGTGTCGAAGACCGTGATGCGGGCGACCCCCTGCTTTCCGTCCACCGCGGGATCGCCAGCCGAGAGGTAGACGGTGCCCAGCGTCTGGGGCCCAGCCCTCACCGCGGCCACGTCGATGAGCGACTCCCGCACCGAGGCTGCCACCACCACCTCTCTCGGGTCAGAGCAGCGCACGCTGGCCCGCACGGCGTCGAGCTCGCCCTCGAGATCGTCGTAGGTGCGCAGCACACATCCAGCTGTGCGGATCTCGGGCAAGGCCACGGCCTCGTCGATGCCCGCAGGCTCCTCGACCACGGCACGGTAGCTGCGCCCGGGCATGGGACGGAGCTCGAACCGGCCCAGACCATCGTGCACGCTGGTGAAGCGACCAACGACCTCTCCAAGGTCGTCCTCGATCCGTCCCGAGACGTCCGCCGGGCGGCCGTGAGGATCGGTGGCTTCGACGTAGACACGCGAGGGCAACCCCTCCACGAGGTCGCCGCCCTCGGGGTAGAAGGCCAGGTCCATGGACGCCTGGATGATGGGGATCGATCGGGAGATGGACTCGGTGGTGCCGCCGGCGTCGGCGAGCACCGTGAGCAGCCCGTCCGCCCGCTTCAGCTCGTCGGGAAGGGCAAAGCTGACGAGCACCTCGCCCCCCGCATCGGTCCGGAGCTGCAGGCGCGTGACCAGCTCTCCGTCCACCTGTACAACCGCCTCCACCGGCACATCCGCGAGAGCTCCACCGGTGGCACCAGACAGGCTGACCACCGCACGCACCGTGTCGCCCGGGCCGTAGGCCTCCCTGGCGAAGTCCAGCTCCTTGCGGATGCGGGGAGGCTCGTAGTGGTCCACGATGAAGACACGCTCGAGCGAGTGGCCGTCGACCGTCGTCGCCCGCAGGGTCCAGGCGCCCCCAGCCGCATTCGAGGGGATGTGGAGATCGTTGGTGGCCTTGCCCACCGAGTGCTGCACGTCCTTTTGGGCGACGGACTGCCCGCGGGGGTCGATGAGCTCGTAGCGCACACCCTTTCCGCTCCCCTCGCCCGACAGCTGGGACGTGCCCAGGTCCCAGGACTTGATCCAGACATCGTCGCCGGGGCGGTAGAGCGGCCGATCGAGCTGCACGTACATGCGCCGTGTGCCGTGCCCCTCGAACCAGGAGGCGAGGCCATCCGACACGCTGTCCGCCAGCCCAGCCAGCCGCAGACGGTGGCTCTCGGCGGGCGCGGGCTCCAGCGCCTGGTCGGGAGCCACGAACACGCAGGTCGCCGGCTCCGTCGGGGCGAGGGTGCCGTCAGAGCCACCCTTCCCCACACAGCTGGAGAGCACCAGCGGGACGGTGCCGATGGCGGCGGTGGCGAGCAGGAGCCTGATCTGATGATGGGCGCGCGACGCGCGAATTCCGACGACACGGGTCTTCATGGACACACCTCTCCCCTGTCGCGTGCGGGAACCACACGCGGGCTGGCTGGGATGGGCGTACAGACCGCGGAGCACGTGCGCGGTTCGTCAGGCCGTTGTGTCGACCGTGAAACCTGGCCCGCCTCTTGCTGAGAGTCGTAGCGGAGGCCGTCCCATGCGCACCCATCTCGCCGTCCCCCTCATGGCCCTCATCCTCTGGCCCGCCGCTGCTGTAGGCCTCGATCAGACGGGCCTTCGACCGCCGCCGGCCACGCAGACCTGGGAGGCAGCCGTGGTCGCCGGCTGCCGGGTCATGCCCGACGGCGAGCCCTCGGACTGTCTCAAGACGCGCACCGACGCAGCCGTCGCCCTCTACGCCGAGGGGCGTGTAGACCGTCTCGTCTTCACCGGTGGCATCGGCACTCACGGCGACTCAGAGGGAATCGTGGCCGCACGCCGAGCCCTCGCCGCCGGGGTCGATCCCGCCCACATCACCGTCGAGACGCGCTCCACCAGCACACTCGAGAACGCCCGCCACGCGGCCCAGCGGCTCGACGCCGACACCATCGTGGTGGTCACCGACGCCTACCACAC
>JAERSX010000823.1 GCA_016845285.1 Deltaproteobacteria bacterium
GGGTAGGCCTGTGCCCGGCCGAGGGCGTCGACGGCATCGTCGATCCGGCCGAGAAGCTCGAGGTTTCGGGCCCGCTCCAGGTCCACCTCGGGTGGCTGGGACTCCGGCTCACCCAGGCCATCGAGGACACGCAAGGCCCCGGTGGGGTCACCCTTGAGGCGCCGCATGTGGGCATCGGACAGGGTGAGCTGCCAGGCCACAGGGGTGTCGGCGAAGCGCGTGGCCAGGAGGCCCGCCAGCCGGGCACCGCGATCCGCATCTCCGAGGGCTTCTAGGGCACCGAGCAGCACGGCGGCGCCGTCGGGAGCCTCGGGTGCGTCGAGGTGCAGGGCCAAGGTGGCGGCCAGCTCAGCGGCGGCGGTGTGCCGCAGCGAGGAGCGGGTGTAGCCGAGGCGATCGCCGTCGCCGTCGGCCCGCGCGAGCAGCAGCGACCCTGCGGCGAAGCGAGCACGGGCCACGGCGGCACCCTCGGGGTGACGTTCGATGAGCTCGCGCAGGAGCTTGAGCGCCGTGAGGTCGAGCCCTCCGGTGCGCAGGGCATCGAAGGCCCGCAGCTCCTCGGCGAAGCGCGCGTCCATCACCACGGCGGTGGCCGCCATGGCACGCGCCGGCTCACCGGTCGCCGCCAGGGCGTGGGCAACAGCCGCCGCCGTGCTGAGGGGCAGCTGCCCGCTGGGGGCGCGCTCCCGGTAGGCGTCGAAGGCAGCCCGAACCGCGTCCGTGTCGCCCCGCACCACGGCGGCCTCGAGGAGCACGGAGGTCAGGTCGGCCACAGACGAGGCCACCAGCTCCTCCTGCTGGAGCAGCCCTTCGAGGAGCTGGGCGGCATCGGCATCTCCGGCGAGCGCACGCACACGCCCGAAGGCCGCGGCCTCGTCTGGGCTCATGGGATCGCCCACCCGCGTCGAGGCCACCGGGCCCACCTCGAGGGCCACCGAGGTGGCGGCCAACACACGGCCGTCGAGGGCCACCCGGACCACCCGGACCGTGTGCGCCCCAGTCGCGCCGCTGTTCACGGTGCAGTCGGTCTGGCTGGCACGCTCGGAGCCCGGGAGATCTCGCCACACCAAGCGGTCCTCATCGAGGCTGCAGGCGATCCGAGAGGGCTCGCTCAGCGGCGGAAGGGTCACGGACACCGGCACGATGCGGTGAGCCGGCAGGGGCCCCGACCACGCCGACAGGGGAGCGACCTTCCGGGCCGTGCGGTAGCCACGCCTGAACTGCTCTCCTTCCCAGGTGGCCCAGGGAGCCTCGAGGACCACACTGAGCTCGCCCCCGAGGGTCGACTCCCCGATGATGCTGGCCCCTCCGGCCTTCTGCATGGCCAGAGCCTGCACCGCCAGGGCGCGGAGATCTGCCACAGCGCCGTCGGCATTGGCCACCGTCCAGAGCAGATCAGGGGACACGTCCCGCTCCGCCCCCACAACGGCGCGGGCGATGGCCAGGGCGGAGGCAGGTCCCGAAAGCGCCGCGGCGATCTCGTCATCGTCGGCACTCTCGAGCCACAGCACCAGCCCTGCCTGGGCTCGGCTCCAGGGATCGAGGGGGTGCTCGCCTGCCAGGAGCCGGCGAGCCTGGGCGGTGGCCCGCCCCGGATCGGACCCCAACAACCGCACGGACTGGGCGGCTCGCGCAGCGACCCGAGCGTCCGGGATCGCCGTCTCGCTCTGTGCGGGCGGACGTCTCTCATCTTGCAGTGAGGCCGTGACCATCGGGCTGATCGAAGGTTGCATCACATCGACCTCGAGGAGCGCGAGGGGGGGCATGGCCGCCTCGTCTCCAGCCGCAACCAGGGCGGCGAGGGCGTGCGCCCGGGCCGCAGTGGGCAGGCTCAGCGCCAAGGCGCGGAGGGCATCTGGGCTCCCGTCCCAGGCCACGGTCGCCGTGGGCGCAGGTGTCTGGGGCAGCGAGCCACCCCCCTGCTGCACCTGCAAGCGTCGGACCTTCCAGCCCACCTGCCCATCGGGCGCGACCGCCATCACACGCAGCCAGACCGCCGTGACATGGCTCGGCACCTCCACCTGCCAGGTGCCCGGGGCGCCGGACTCGAGGGCAGCGAGGACCGCCGCCGTGAACCCGGGGGGACCCGTCGGGTCAGCTCGCCGTCCTCGAGATCCATACCCGCTGACACCGCCGAGAGACCCGGCCGAGCCACCGCCGCCCAGGCCCGAGCCCATGGTGCCCAGCCCGCTGGCCAGCTCCTCGTCGGCGGCAAAGCCCCAGTCGAGACGCTGGGGCTCTTGGGCCTCGCGGACCCGCTCCTCCTCCTCGAGGAGCGCTTGAGCGATGCGCTGTGCGGCCACCGGCAGCGCCTCCCACGGCGCGCCCAGACCGGCCGCGCCCTGGCTCCAGGCCCAGAGCGGGTCGAGCTGACCCCCTGCATCTGATGGAACGGCGCCGTAGTCGGACGCATCGGTGAGCCAGGCCCAGACCCGTGTCTCGTCCGGGAGCTCGGCACCCAGCGAGAGACCCTCCTGCACCGAGCCCCCGATGTCGACAGCCAAGGGCTGGCGCGAGGGGCGGAAGTGGGCATGGGTGCCGCGGGCATCCTGCACCCAGCCCGGGCCGGACAGGGTGATCTCACTGCCACCCGCCACGATGCGGGCCGACTCCACCTCGTCCCGGGAGACCGCGACCAGGGTGGTGTCTGCGAGCTGCCGTCGGCCATCCACCAACACGCCGTCCACCACCGTCACAGGCGTGGAGCGGCTCGTCTGGTCGTGCGCCCAGGCCCGGATCTCCCAGCGACCTTCTGTGGGGAGGCGCAGATCATCGCCCGCGCGGATCCAGCGCCATCCGGCGCCACCCATCTCCTGGGCGATCCACCAACCGCTGGCAGGACCCGGCAGGGCCGCTCCCACCTGCGCGAGCGCCGGCAGCTGTGGCACGGTCGGCGCGTCGTGGAACTCGACGAGGTCGCTCACACCCACGCCTCTCTCTCCGGCCACGTAGACCTCGACCCGCACGGGGTCGCGCGGTGCGGCTGCAGCCAGATCCACCGGAACCTCGATGACACCACCCGTCCACCGCAGCTCCGTGGTGTCGAGACCGGTCGGGCCCCGCACCTCGATCCGCACCCGGAGGCCCTCCGGGGGGGCCACCCGCCTGAGCTGCACGTCGATGCGTCCGGCGCCGCCGGCGGCCAGCGCTGGGAAGGACACGGCCACGGCACCCGGCGCCCGGCCGGAGTGGTCCAGGGCGTGGCTCGCCACCTCGGTCTCTCCGTCGTAGACCGCCACCCGTCCACCGCCCTCGGCCCAGGCCGTCACGCTGCCCACGCCGTCCACCATCTCGACGGGCAGGCGCTGGGCCAGGGTCCCGTGCGATGCGAATGAGCGGAGCTCGAGGTTGCGGGAGCGGGCCTGCCCCTCGTCCACGGCAACCACGGTGAAGCGGTGCTGGGCGCCCTCGCTCACAAAGGCTCGATCGGCAGCCACGATGGCCACGGACCGTGGCGACCAGGCGACCTGGCCGGGCGCAGCGGCCACGGCGTAGCCCACACCGGTGCCCTTGGTGGCGGCGATGCGCAGCGGGCCGGGGGCGATGTCGAGGCGAACCACGCCGCTCGCGTCGACGCGGGCCTCGTGCTCCTCCCCCTGACCGTCCTGCACCCGCACCCGAGCCCCGGTCGCCGGACGACCGCCCTCGAGCACCGCCACAGCAGCCGTCTCGCCCTGGGCCACCACCTGTACATCGAGGGGCCGTGGCACCACCAGCGCCGTGGCCCGGTGGTCGCCCGCGCGCGCGCTCAGGGCCGCCACACCCGGCCGACCCCGCGGACGAAGCCGCACGCGGACCACGTGATCTTCGGGCAGTTCGAGGGTCCAGGCTTGATCGGCCGCCACCAGGAAGGCGTCGAGGGCCGTGTCGAGAGGATGATGGGCGCCGGTGCGCCACAGCGCGAGCGGATCGACCCCGTGCTGCTCGAGATGGAGCTCCGTCGCACCGCTCACCACGGCGACCAGGCCGCCGTCTTCAGGAATGAGCTGGAGTGCGGTGCCGCCATGGGAGCCCGCACGCAGGGCGTCGGCCAGCGGGCCTGCGTGACCACCGCAGACTGCGGTGAACCGCTGGGCAGCCGCGACATCGGCTCCCCCGGTCGCCGCCCCGACGGAGGTGGGTGCAGGTCCCAAGCTGAGCTCGGCGAGCTCGCCACACCACGGCCCGTTCCCGGGAAAGCGCTCGCCCAGGGCCCACAGCGCCTCGGCTCGCGCCGCGTCGTCGGGGGTGGCGGCGAAGAGGAAGCCCGGGTCGCCTGCCCCGTCGTCTTCGGCCAGGGCGGCACGGGCAGCCGCCTGCCGCTCCGGGCCTTCGGCCGCCAGGGCGACCCCCGCGCGCAGCGCCTCGGTGGCCTGCGTCCGCGCGCGCTCTCCGCGAGCCGACGGACCCAGGC
>JAERSX010000824.1 GCA_016845285.1 Deltaproteobacteria bacterium
GGGCCAAGCCCTCATCGTCAACATGATGCGAGGTGAACCCATCGTCACCTTCACCGGCCACATCGTGTACCCGATCATCCACCGCGCAGAGACCATGGAGATCTCGGTCAAGACCATCGAGCTCTCCCGCCGTGGAAACGACGGCCTCATCTGCAAGGACAACATCCGAGCCGACATCAAGGTCAGCTTCTATGTGCGGGTGAACAAGACCCAGGAAGACGTGCTCAAGGTGGCCCAGGCCATCGGCTGTGCCCGGGCGTCCGACCAGAAGACCCTCGAAGAGCTCTTCGTGGCCAAGTTCTCCGAAGCGCTCAAGACCGTGGGCAAGCGCCTCGACTTCGTCGAGCTCTACACCCAGCGGGACGACTTCAAGGACCAGCTCATCGAGGTCATCGGCCGTGATCTCAACGGCTACATCCTCGACGACGCCGCCATCGACTACCTCGAGCAGACCCCGCTCGAGCTCCTCGACAAGGAGAACATCCTCGACTCGCAGGGCATCCGGAAGATCACCAAGATCACCTCCGAGCAGAACATGGCCACCAACGACCTGCGCCAGACCGAGCGCAAGGAGCTGAGCCGCCAGAACCTCGAGGCCGACGAAGCCATCCTCGAGCTCGAGAAGCGCAAGGCCGACGCCGTGGCCAAGCAGCAGCGTGAGATCAGCAATGTGCAGGCTCGCGAGAAGGCCGAGATCGACCGCGTAGCCGCAGAAGAGCACCGCAAGGCCCAGCTCGCCCGCATCCAGGCCGCCGAGCAGATCCAGCTGGGGGAGGTCAACAAGTCTCGCCAGCTCGAGGTCGCCGAGAAGGACAAGGAGCGCGTGGTCGCCATCAAGCACGAGCAGGTCACCAAGGACCGCGACCTGGAGATCATCAGCCGTGAGCGAGAGGTCGAGCTCAACCGCATCGCCAAGGAGCGGGCCCTCGAGGTCGAGAAGAAGAACATCGCCGAGGTGGTGCGGGCCCGCATCGCCGTCGACAAGAACGTGGCGGAAGAGGAAGAGGCCATCCTGACCCTGCGGGCCACCGAGTCCGCCAACCGAGACAAGGTCGTCGTGGTCATGGCCGCCGAGGCCGAAGCCGAAGAAGGGCTCATCAAGGAGATCAAGGCCGCCGAAGCGAGCGAGAAGAAGGCCGAGTACGAGGCCCGCGAGCGCCTGGTCCTCGCCAACGCTGCCCTGGAAGCCGCCGACAAGGAGGCCCAGGCCAAGATCCGCCTCGCCGAGGGCACCCAGGCCCAGGAGGCCGCCAGCGGTCTCGCCGAGGCCCGCGTGGAAGAGGCCAAGGCCGTGGCCCTCGAGAAGACGGGCCTGGCCAAGGCCAAGGTCACCCGCGAGACCATGCTCGCCGAGGCCGAGGGCACCGAGAAGAAGGGCCTCGCCGACGCCAAGGTCAAGGACGTCCACGTCGATGTCGTGACCAAGGAAGGCAAGCTCAAGGCCGAGGTCACCCGCGACCAGGGCGAGGCGGCCGCCGACAACGTCAAGGCCCGCCTCTTGGCCGAAGCCACCGGTAAGGAAGCCGACGCCGCTGCCCTGGCCAAGGTGGGTGAGGCTCAGGCCGCCGCGACGCGCGCCAAGATGCTCGCCGAAGCTGACGGCATCGAGAAGAAGGCTCAGGCCCTGCAGAACATGGAAGGGGCGGCCAAGGACCACGAGGAGTTCCGCCTCAGCCTCGAGAAGGCCCAGACCGTCGAGATGGCAGCCATCGTCGCCCGCCAGAAGATGGCCATGGCGCAGGCCCAGGCCATGGGCGTCGCGCTCGCCAGCGCCGACCTCAAGATCATCGGCGGCGCCCAGGAGTTCGTGAACCAGTACACGGGTGCGGCCTCTGCCGGCGAGTCCATCGACGGCCTGGTCTCGCAGAGCGACGCTCTGCAGAACCTCCTGCAGAGCGAGAACTCGGGCAACCTCATGACCAACGCGGCCCTCGCCGCCGGCATGGTGAAGCTCCTCGACAAGCTCGACGGTCCCGCGAAGGCACAGATCCAGAAGATGCTCAGCAGCGACTCCTGATCCCGCAGACCTGCCAGCACCAGAGCGCCCGTCGCCCACCCCGGCGGCGGGCCACTGGGCCATCACCCGAGGAAGCACGTGTCCGACCCTGAAGCAACGGCCCCCGAGTCTCCGGAGCTGGCCGGCGGTAACTATGAGGTCATCCGCAAGCGCCTCGAAGACCAGGCGCAGCGGCTCGCCGAAGCGGCGACTGCGCTCAACGAGACCCGTAAGGAGATCTTCGGCGGCCAGGAGCTCGTGGTCATCGGAAACGAAAAGGTGCGCACGGAGAACAACTGTGTGCCCCGCAACATCGTCAACGTGGGTGGGCGGCTGCTCTTCGCCTACAACGTGTTCATCGGGCTGAAGAAGGCCATCCAGGTGGGCGACGTCTTCGCCGTACACCGCTTCGCCCAGTCAGACGATGGCTTCGATCTGTCGCCCTTCGCCGCCGAAGACGACACGTCCGGAATCATCCAGGACACCCGCTTCATCGACGACTTCAAGGAGCTGTACCAGTACTACAAGAACGCCCGCCTGACGCTCGCCAGGATCGCCAAGGGAAAGCTCCTCGCGGTGTTCCAGATCGGAGATCGCGAGGACGACATCCGCGTCTTCCGGTGGGCGCTCAACCAAGACGGCACCGCCACCTACATCGACAACCGGGGCGAGCGGGACCACATCTACCCGGCATCGCACGACTTCGAGTGGGTCAAGACCACGGCCGACGATCACGTCAAGGGACGCTACCCCCACATCTCCATCCTCGATGAGGTGTTTGTCGAGACGGTGGGCGGCGACCTCACCATCAAGGTGGAGGACAACACCGAGTCCGGTCAGGGCATCTACTCAGAGCCCGTCACCGACGATCACCAGTCCCTCGATGATGCCGAGACCGCCTACGCCAAGCTCGGCTCGCTGATCCTGCTGCGCGTGCGCCCCTTTGGAGAAGAGGAGACCCGCTACCTGGTGTTCAACACGCGCACACAGCAGGTCATCCGTAACGACAACATCGGCCAGGCCTGCGTTCAGCTGCCCGAAGATCACGGGATCATCTTCCCTGGTGGCTATGTGCTGCACAACGGAGCCCACAAGAGCTTCGATGACGCGCCCGAGGGCCTGATCTTCAAGCGGATGATCCGCTCTCCCAACGGCGAAGATGTGCTCTACGTCTTCCACAAGGAAGATGAGGGCACCTACGTGTTGTTGCCCTACAACCTCATCCGCCAGGAGGTCCAGAACCCCATCGCCGGCCACGGCTACACGCTCTTCGATGATGGCCGCATGGTGGTCTTCAAGGCGGAGAGTGACCAACCCACGCGCGTGCACCCCATGCAGGTGTGGCAGACGCCCTTCGTGAGCGACGAGGTCGCCGCAGCCGCACCCACGGACGGCTCGTACCTGGCCAAGGTGGGCAACCCCGAGCTGGTGCGCGGCATCTCCGACATGCTGGCCATTCGCCGAGCCCTGTCCAACCTGACCCCATCCCAGCAGGTCTACGAAGACCTCATCGCCTCCTGCACCCGTGCCCGCGACGCCTACCACTGGCTCGACCGCGACGAGTCCGGTCAGATGGGCGCCCTCGTCGATGGGGTGCGCACCAATGCCGAGCTCATCATCGATGAGTTCCTCAAGGTACAGGCGCTCAAGAAGGCCGCTGCCGAAGCCATCGCCGAGGCGGAAGCCACCCAGGACAAGATCTTCGACGGGCTCCGGGTCAGCGACTTCGTGCGCGTCCAGGACTTCATGGAGGCGCTCACCAACCTGCGCACCCAGCGTGGCCACCTCATCACCATGCAGGAGATCCGCTACATCGACCGGCCCCGAATCGACGAGCTCGAGGCCGACGTGGTGGCCCGCTTCGACGAGACCAGCGAGGGCGTGGTCCAATTCCTGCTGGGCGACGATGCCCTCACGCCCATCGTCTCCGAGCTGGAGGCCACCCACGCCGCCATCGGCGAGGTCAAGCGCGCCAGCGAGATGGTCCCCGTGACCGAGCAGCTCGGCCAGACCGGGCAGGGGCTGGAGCTGTTGATCGAGATCGTGGGCGGCCTCGAGGTGGGCGACCCCACCGATCGCACCCGCATCCTGGAGTCCATCTCCGAGATCTTCGGTCAGCTCAACCGGGTGCGGGCCGTGCTCGAGGGGCGCCGCAAGGAGCTGCTCGCCAGCGAGGGCCGCGCAGAGTTCTCCGCCCAGTTCAAGCTGCTGGGTCAGGGTGTGAGCTCGAACCTCGCCCTCGCAGATACTCCCGAGAAGTGCGAGGAGCAGCTCTCCCGACTGATGTTGCAGCTCGAAGAGCTCGAGGGTCGCTTCGGCGAGTTCGACGAGTTCCTCGGAGACCTCACCACGAAGCGGGAGGAGATCTACGAGGCCTTCGAGTCGAAGCGGCAAGCACTCCTCGACGAGCGCCAGCGCAGGGCCGGCAACCTCGCTGACGCCGCCAAGCGCATCATCGATGCCGTCGGCCGGCGCGCGAAGACCTTCAAGGAGACCGACCAGCTCAACGCCTACTTCGCGGCCGATGCCATGGTGCTCAAGCTGCGCAAGATCAGCGAGCAGCTCGGAGAGCTCGGGGACTCCGTCAAGAGCGAGGAGGTCCTGGGCCAGCTCAAGCGCGCGCGCCAGGATGCCCTCCGCGGCCTCCGCGACCGCCAGGAGCTCTTCGACGAGGGTGATGGCACCGGCGGGCCCCTCATCAAGTTCGGACGCCACCGCTTCAGCGTGAACACCCAGGCCCTCGAGCTCACCATGGTGCCCCGCGAGGGCCAGATGGCGCTCCATCTCACGGGCACCGACTTCTACGAGCTCATCCAGGACGACGGCTTCTCCGCCACCAAGGAGTTCTGGTCTCAGACCGTGGTCTCGGAGACCCCCGAGGTCTACCGGGGCGAGTTCCTGGCCATGACCATCCTGCGGGCCGCCGAGCAGCACACCCATGGGCTCACCCTCCAGCAACTCCAGGCCACCGACACCGATCTCGACGCCCTCACCTCCCTGGTCCGAGACTTCGCCAGCGACCGCTACGACGAGGGCTACGAACGCGGCGTCCACGATCACGACGCCGCCCTCATCCTCGACAAGCTCCTGAGTCTCCGCCAGTCGGCAGGCAGGCTCCGCTTCGCGCCCACGGCCCGCGCGCTGGCCGTGCTCTTCTGGGCCCTCGAAGACGACCAAGACTCGAAGACTCGGTGGCATCGCCAGGCCTGGAGCCTCGGCCGCATGGCCGCCACCCTCCCCAACCCGCCGGCTCTGGCTGCCTTCTGCCAGGCCCTGGCCGACCGCATCGGCCATGCGCTCGCGGACTGGGCCCCCTTGCTTCCCGAGGGCGCGCTCTCCGCCTCGACGCTTCGTCTCGCCGGCGCCTACCTGGCCGAGGAGCTGTCCGCCGAGCACCCCCGCTTCGTCACCTCTGCCGCTGCTGTCTCCCTACAAGAGGGGCTGCTCGCCCATCTCGATCGCCACGGCGGGCGCAGCGCCTTCGACGACGATCTGCGCGGCCTGGACAAGCATCCCCAGGAGCGCTTCCGGGTCGGCCGGGCCTGGATCGAGGCCTTCCGGGCCCACGCCGACGACGAGCGCCTCCGCGGCCTCGGCCACGTCGATCTCGAAGCCGCCGTGCTCCTCAGCACCCAGGGCCTGGTGGACCGCGACACCAGCAGCGCCGTCACCGAGGTCGACATCACCGGACTCCTCGGCAACCACGTACTCATCAAGAAGGGCGTCCTGCACCTGCGTCTCGACGCATTCCTCGATCGTCTCGGTGCCTACCTCGACGTCACGGTGCCAGGCTACGCCGCCTACCGGGTCAAGAGGCACTCACTCCTCGAAGACGAGCGCCATCGCCTGCGTCTCGACGAGTACATGCCCAAGGTGATGAGCGCATTCGTGCGCAACAAGCTCATCAACGACGTGTACCTGCCCATCATCGGAGACAACCTCGCCAAGCAGATGGGCGCGGCCGGCGCGGGCAAGCGCACCGACAACATGGGCATGCTCCTGCTCATCAGCCCCCCGGGCTACGGCAAGACCACGCTGATGGAGTACGTGGCAAACCGCCTGGGGCTGGTCTTCATGAAGATCAACGGCCCGGCCCTGGGCCACGAGGTCACCAGCCTCGACCCCGACGAGGCACCCAACGCCACGGCCCGACAGGAGGTCTTGAAGCTGAACCTCGGTCTCGAGATGGGCAACAACGTGATGCTCTACCTCGACGACATCCAGCACACCCACCCCGAGTTCCTGCAGAAGTTCATCAGCCTGTGTGATGGCACCCGACGCATCGAGGGCGTGTGGAAGGGACGCACCCGCACCTACGACCTACGCGGCAAGCAGTTCTGCGTGGTCATGGCCGGCAACCCCTACACCGAGGCCGGCACCCGCTTCCAGATCCCCGACATGCTCAGCAACCGCGCCGACGTCTACAACCTGGGCGACATCCTGGGCGGCCGCGAGGATGTCTTCGCGCTGAGCTACGTCGAGAACTCCCTGACATCCAACGCCGTGCTGGCGCCCATGGCCACGCGCCCACAGTCCGATGTCTACCTGTTGTCGCGGCGAGCACGCGGTGAGGAGATCGACACCACCGAGCTGTCCCACGACTACACCCAGGGCGAGCTCTCCGAGATCGACCGGGTGCTACGCCACCTCTTCGTGTGCCGTGACACGCTGCTCAAGGTCAACCAGATGTACATCACATCTGCAGCCACCCAAGACACGTACCGCACCGAGCCTCCCTTCAAGCTCCAGGGCTCGTACCGCAACATGAACAAGCTGGCCGAGAAGGTGGTCGCGGCCATGAACGACGCCGAGCTCGAGCAGCTCATCGCGGACCACTACCAGGGCGAGGCCCAGACGCTGACGAGCGGCGCCGAGCAGAACCTGCTGAAGCTGGGCGAGCTCCGAGGCACGCTCACCGAAGAACAGTCGGCGCGGTGGACGGAGATCAAGAAGGGCTTCACCCGCAACCTGCGCATGGGCGGCAAGGAAGACGACCCGATCATGCGGGTGACCGGGACCCTGGCCAGCCTCGTGGAGCAGGTCGAGGGTGTGCAGACGGCCCTGGGCGCCCCGTCGAGCCTGCAGGGCGATCTGGCACGCATCGGAGATGCCCTGGGCACCCTGCAAGGTGCCGTGTCCGCCGACCACGTCTCGGCCCCGCTGGGTGCGCTGTCCAGCCAGGTGAGCGTCATCGCGCAGGCGCTGGAGGGCGGCGTGCGCGACGACCAGCTCCCCGTCGCCCTGGAGGCCCTGGGTGCGACCCTGGTCGATGTGCAGAAGCGGTCGGTCAAGTATCAGACCGAGGCCAACAGGAGGGCGCTGACGGAGTCGGCTCAGCTCCAGGCTGAGGCCTTGGCTCAGGCGCTGAGCGCGGCAGCAGCAGCGTCTCCGACACAGGCAACTCCCACCACCTCCTCGGGCCCCACCGCGACCGGTGCCGGCCTCGACCTCACCGGACAGGGCTGGCTGCTGCCCAACCTGGAGCTCAGCACCGAGGCCGACGTGGTGCTGCGCCACGCCATCCTCCTCGAGGTCCAGCGAGCGCTGGTCACTCAGCACCGCATGCAGGCCGGCGGCCACAAGCAGCTCAGCACCAGTCAGCTGGTTCTCAGCGGCGCACTGCCCGTCATGCAGCACCTCGCCGCACACATCCAGGAGCTCAGCGTCCGCTACCTGCCGCAGGCCAGCCGAGAGCAGTTCCTCGACGAGCTCCGGCGCACGGTGGCCTCGGCCATCGCCGACCTGAGCGAGGTGACAGGCGAGAACATCGACCCGGTGCGCATCGAGGACCCGATGTTGGAAGAGGACACCGCGGACGTGGAGCCGGCCTAGCGGCCTACCGGGTGAACACCACCTCGGTGACCGTGCGGGCCTCGAGCACCTCCAGCGCGCAGTCCACGAGCTGAACGGTGGCCTCCTCGACGTAGACATCGTCCACGTCAGCCTGCAGACCGCATGCCTCTCCGATGGGGTCGTCGAAGAGCACCACCCAGTGGCGGCCGAAGTGGTGGTGATCGGGGGAGTAGAGGAGCTGGAAGGGCTCGGTGATGTCGAAGTCCGTGCCGTCGAGGGTGCCAGAGGCGGAGGGGAAGACGGACGGCTCGGTGCCATCACCGATGCCGTAACGGTCCACCTGGACCAGGAGCTCGACCCGCCCCCCCTCGAAGGTCAGCGCATGGGTCTCGGGATTCCAGGTGTCCTCACCGCACGGCGACAGGACGACATCGTCGATGGACCACAAGGCGTCATTGTCTGGGCCGTCCCCGCCACCCCCATCCAAGGTGAGGTCGAAGACGCCACCGCCGGAGGAGAGCACCATCTCCAGGGTGTGTCCGTTGGTCAGGGGCTGGGAGCCCTGCCCCCAGATGGGCGCACCTTCGTAGTCGTAGGTCCAGGTCTCGAGAGTCCCCACGCCATCCATGTCGGCGTGCTCCTCCCCGGGAAAGCGCGTGCACACGGGCAGGGCGATGTCTGCGGAGCCGGCCTCCTCGGGGTGCGGGTAGCTGCCCTCGATGACGAGGAGCTGGCGCTTGTTCGCCAGAAGCTCGGCGAACGAGGCATATTCCTGCGGGGAAGCGCAGTAGACCGCACCGCCCGTCACCGTGAGGGTGCCGGTCCAGGTCTCGTCGCCTCTCCAGGCATCGGCATCGGGACACCAGGACCAGGGCTCGACGTCCACGTCGGTGTCGCTATCGGTGTCCGAGTCGGTGTCGGTGTCGGCTTCCTCGACGGGAGCCTCGGACTTGTCGCCGCAGGCCGCGAAGAGACAGAGCGAGAGGAGCAGCAAGCGCATGGTGGCTCCGCGACGTCCGTCCTCCACCATAGCCAGCAGATCGGAGGCCTGCGTCGAGCTCGACCAGGCCCGAGGCGAGGCCGCAGGCCAACAGGCACGAGCAGATCGACACCACTCCGTTGGTTCTCAGCGCCACGCTTCGACGCACGGTGGCCTCGGCCATCGCCGTAGCTGCGCGAGGACACCGAGAACGCGGAGCCAGCCTGGCGGCCTACTGGGTGAAGTCCACCTCGGTCACAGCGCGGGTCTCCACACCGTCCAGCTCGCAGTCCACGAGCTGGACCGTGGCCGCGTCGACGGAGATGTCGTCCACGTCGACCTGTAGACCGCAAGCCTCGCCGATGGGCTCGTCGAAGAGCACCACCCAGTGACGGCCGAAGTGGTGGTGATCGGGGGAGTAGAGGAGCTGGAAGGGCTCATCGACGTCGAAGTCGGTGCCATCCAGTGAACCGGCAGCCCAGGGAAAGGCCGACTGCTCGGTGCCAGCGCTCACGCCTCCTCCTTCCCGCTGCACCTGCAAGAGGAGCTCGACCTGACCGCCCTCGAAGCTGATGACGTGGGTCTCGGCGTTCCAGCTGTCGTCGCGGCACGGGCGGAGGTCGACGTCTCCGATGCCCCACCACGACGCATTGCCCACGTCGTCGCTGCCGCCTCCATCCAAGGTGAGGTCGAAGGTGGTCCCGGCCGACGCCAGCTTGTAGGTCAAGGTGTAGCCATCGGTCAGCGGCTGGGTGCCTTCGGCCAGATACTGGCCCCCGTCGAAGTCGTAGAAGTACATCTCCACGGCCCCCACGCCGTCCATGTCAGCGTGAGCATCGCCTGGGAAGCGCGTGCACACGGGCAGGGTCATGTCGTGGGCCGCCTGATCGGAGGGATGGGTCCAGGAGCCCTCGGCGATCAGGAGCTGACGCTTGTCCGCCATCAGCTCCGCAAAGGAAGCACCCTCCTCGGGTGCGCTGCAGTAGAGAGCGCCTCCGGTGGCCCTGAGCGTGCCGGTCCAGGACTCGTCACCGACCCAGGCATCGCCGTCCGGACACCAGGCCCAGGGCTCGACGTCCACGTCTGTGTCTGCGTCTGTGTCTGCGTCTGTGTCTGCGTCGGCTTCCTCGACCGGTTCGTCGGACTTGTCGCCGCACGCAGCGACGAGGCTGAGCGAGAGAAAGAGCATGCGCATGGGGGCTCCGCGACGTCCAGCCCCACCTTAGCCAGCAATTCGGTGTCCCGCGTCGACACAAGGGTCTCTTGCAACAGACGGTCCGTTACGGGGCCTTCCCCACCTTCTGCCGAGGTTCTCCATGGTCGACGACCGCACCCAGCTCCACATCGCCCTCGATCACCTGGCCACCCACCCGGACCGCCGGTGGATGACCCAGCCCATGGGCGGTGGCGAGGTCCGCGAGCTGACATGGGCTCAGGGCTTCGACGAGGCCAAGCGCATGGCCGCGCACCTGCAGGGTCTCGGCTTCGAGCCAGGCAGCAAGATCGCGATCTTCTCCAAGAACTCGGCCTGGTGGATCCTGGCCGACCTCGCCATCTGGATGGCCGGCCACGTCTCGGTGCCGCTCTACCCGACGCTCCCGGCCAACGAGATCGCCCACATCCTCGACCACTCAGACAGTCAGCTCGTCTTCGTGGGCAAGCTCGACGGCTACGACGACATGGAGCCCGGCCTCGGCACCACCCTGCCACGCATCGTGCTGCCCCTCGCCCCAGGCAACGCCGCCGGTGACCAGTGGGACGCCCTGATCGCCGCCAACGAGCCCATCGACACGCCCCACTCGCCCAAGGGTGAAGACCTCGCCACCATCGTCTACACCTCGGGCTCCACAGGCGTGCCCAAGGGCGTGATGATCAGCTTCGGCGCCATGACCAACGCCTCCCACGGCGTGGGCGAGCAGCTGGAGGTCGTCGAGGACGATCGGATGCTCAGCTACCTGCCCCTGGCTCACGTCTTCGAGCGGTGGGTGGTCGAGACGGGCACCCTCGTGGGCGGCTTCGAGCTGTTCTTCGCCGAGAGCCTCGACACCTTCGTGCAGGATCTGAACCGGGCGCGGCCCACCCTGTTCGTCAGCGTGCCGCGCCTGTGGCTCAAGTTCCACCTGGGCGTGTCGGCCAAGATGCCGCCCAAGAAGCTGAGGCGGCTCCTCAAGATCCCCATCCTCAACAACATCGTGCGCAAGAAGGTGCTGACGGGACTGGGGCTCGACCAGGTGCGCTTCGCCGGCTCTGGCAGCGCGCCCATCCCCGCCGACCTCATCCACTGGTACCGCAGCCTCGGCCTCGAGCTCCTCGAGGGCTACGGCATGTCCGAGAACTTCTGCTACAGCCACGTCACCCGGCCTGGCCGAGTGAAGGTCGGCTACGTGGGCGAGACCTACCCAGGCGTGGAGTGCCGCCTCTCCGACGAGGGCGAGATCCAGATCAAGAGCCCCGCCAGCATGATGGGCTACTACAAGATGCCCGACGCCACCAAGGACGCCTTCACCG
>JAERSX010000825.1 GCA_016845285.1 Deltaproteobacteria bacterium
ATCCCCACCAAGGTGGTCAAGGTCCCCGACCTGCCGCTGGAGATCACCCTGCCCGACCCCGAGACGGGGCCCCCACCCTGGGTGAACATCGCGCAGGTCGAGAACGACATGCTGCTGTCGGTCGACCACAGCGAAGACAACAGCACCATCTGGTTTGGCTACACCGAGAGCCTGCAGCCAGATCTCAGCAAGGCTCAGCCCGATGGGCTCACCGAGGGCCAGCTCGAGGTCCTGAGCTTCCTGGGCTTCACGCCCCCCTCACAGGTCCAGGCCAGCGCCACCGAGCACGCCACCTTCGGCCTGACCTGGGTCAGCCTGGGCACCGCCACCCTCGACGATCCCAACGCCGAAGAGCCCGTTCCCTACGAGCTCCACGGCGTGATCATCCCAGCCGAAGCGGGCTACATCCAGGTGCTGGGCCTGAGCTCCACCCCCGGTGCCATCGCCGGCCACGTCGAGACCCTCCTGGGCTCGACCACCCTGAAGCGCCCGCCGGTACCCGCCGACAAGCTGGTGACCGGAAAGCTCGAGCACCCCAGCGGCTACACCATCAACATCCCGGAGGGCTGGCGGGCCCTGACCGACGAAGAGGTCTCGGCCTTCGCGCCGCTGCGCGTCGGCGGCGACGGCCCCCACGGCAGCGTGCGCTCCCACGCCGTCTTCGTCGACACCACCGACTTCAGCGGCCGCAGCCACTTCACCTGCTCCACCCTGAGCTACCCCGAGAAGCCCCCCGAGGTCGTGGACGAGGCCAAGTCGCCGCCCCACGGCAGCCGCTACCGCACCTTCACGCGCCTGCGCCTCCGGGGCGGCAAGTACAAGAACGCCAAGGGCACCGAGATGGAGCTTCCCCGCATCGAGGCCCTCACCGCGGCATCAGGCATCAAGATCGAGGCCGACGAGCTGGGCACACTCAGCGTGGTCGACCTGGGCGATCGCGAGGGCTACTTCTGGCGGACGAAGGGCACCCGCGTCGACACGCCGGTCGAGCTCGCCACCTTCGCGACCGCCTGGGACGACCTCGGCCTGGACTGCGTGATGGCCGCAGCCCCGAACGACGGAAACGTCGAAGACCTCGACATCTTCGCGCGCACCGTCATCACGGTCCGGGTGGTCGACGGCGCCAACCACCCCCACCAGATGGGCGTGCGTGGGCAGTACCGCAAGATCTGGCCCTGGACCCACCCACTCCTACAGGTCTGGATCTTCGCCGGCATCCTCCTGGTGATCGGGATCTTCCTCGCCTTCCGCGGAGACTGAGGCACCCAGGAGTCGCGGGACACCCGCCTCGTCAGCTCGTCCAGCCCTCGGGGAGTCTCTCCTCGGCCGGGTCATGCCGTCCGGCGAGGGCCTCGAAGGCCTCCCCTGGGAGGGGGAACCAGCGAAGGCGCTCGTAGCTGTTGCTCAGCGACACAGGCGTCGGAGCCACCTCGGCGACCTGACCTAGAAGGATCTTCCGGGCCTCGGCCAGGTGCTCGGCGAGCACGTCCTCGGGCTCGGTGGAGACGTGGCTGCGGTAGCGAATGCGACCACTGCGGTACTTCAGCTCTTCCAGGCTGCGCACGGGCGGGGCCTGCCAGTCCTTGTGGCGCCACTCGCCAGAGCCCGGCTGGTAGGTGTACCGGGGCAGCAAGCGCCAGCCGTGGTCGGCGATGAGCTCGACAGCCTCGAGCAGGTACGCGAACACTTCTTCGGTGATGAAGAAGTTGAAGTTCACGCGCACCCAGCCCGGCTTGATGCCGGCACAGCCGTTGGCCACCTCACGCTCGAACTCATGGCTCTTGGTGAGCCCGATGCCCAGCAGGCGGTGGCCGTAGGGCCCCGCACAGGAGCAGCCGCCACGCGCCTGGACGCCGAAGAGATCGTTGAGCAGGGCGACCACGAAGGTGTGGTGCAGGTAGCGGCCCCCGTGGGCGACCAGGAAGCTCACGATGCTGAGCCGCCAGGCGTCCGGGTTGCCCAGGATGCGAATCTTGGGATGGGCCCCCCAGCGATCGATGGCACGGCGGATGAAGATGTGCTCTCGACGCTGGATCTCCTGGTGCCCCACGGCCTCCTTGAGCTGGAAGACCATCCCCGCCCGGATGGACTCCAGGATGCCAGGGGTCCCGCCCTCCTCGCGCTGGACAGGATCGTCGACGTAGCTGTGGTCGACGGGGTTGACGAAGTCGACGGTTCCTCCGCCGGGCTGAGCCGGCACGCTGTTGGAGAAGAGGTGGCGCTTGGCCACGATCACGCCGGGGGTGCCGGGCCCGCCGATGAACTTGTGGGGGCTGATGACGATGGCGTCCTTGTAGGCGAGGTGACCGTCGGGCCCGGGTCCCTCCATGTTCATCTCGATCTGCACGTACGGGCCGGCCGCGGCGAAGTCCCAGAAGCTGAGGGCACCGTAGCGGTGGAGGAGGATGGCCGTCTCGGCCGTCTTGCTTCCGATCCCCGTGACGTTGCTGGCCGCCGAGAAGCTACCGATCTTGAGCGGCCGGTCCTGGTAGCGCTGCAGCGCCTCCTCGAGCTGCACCAGGTCGATCTGTCCGTCGGCGTTCTCGTCGATGGTCACCACATCGGCGAGGCTCTCCCGCCAGGGCAGCTCGTTGCTGTGGTGCTCGTAGGGGCCGATGAAGACGACCGGACGGGCCTCGGGCGGCACGTGCTGGCTCAGGCCATGGGCGGCGTCGAGATCGGCTGGGATGCGGATGTTGAGCACATCGACGAGCTTGTTGATGGCGCCGGTGGCCCCGCTGCCCGTGAAGATGACCACGTCGTCGTCGGAGCCACCGCAGGCACGGTGGATGATGCGGCGGGCATCCTCGCGGTAGCGGGTGGTCTGGCGACCGGTGCCCGAGGTCTCGGTGTGGGTGTTGGCGTAGAGCGGCATCACCTCTTGGCGGAGGAAGTCCTCGATGAAGGCGAGGCTGCGGCCAGAGGCGGTGTAGTCGGCGTAGGTGACACGGCGGGGGCCGAAGGGGCCGTCGATGACACGGTCGTCGCCGATGATGGCGCCGCGGATGGTCTCGATGAGGCGATCGGCGTGGGTGGACATGGGGCCTCCTGGCCAGCCCCCCTCATAACCGCGGACCCACCGACATCGGACGCAGCCCCGCTCCGCAGCGGTCAGTACCGGCCGATCAACCCGCGGAAGAACCAGCCGTTCTCGTCCGTGCCCGAGTTGTAGTAGTCGTCAGCGAGATCCTGGGTCTCTCGCATCAAGAAGATCATGTGGTAGTAGCCGGCGTTTGCCGTCACATACACATCGCCGTTGTCACCGTTCACCATGAGCTTGGCGGGCAGGATGAGCGACTCTTCCCAGGTCATTCGCTCCACCCACTCGCCCTGCTCCAGGTTGAAGCGGCTCAGCGAGTAGATGCCGGTCGAGTAGTCGATGTGGAGGCTGTACCAGCCACCACCGTGCTTCGAGGCCACCGCTGCGAGGATGGAGTAGTCCCAGTTCTCCCAGCTGCCCGAGAGGTCGGCCGCACGCAGCAGGGTGAGCCCCGTGTCCGGGTCCCAGGTGGCGAAGCCGCCGAGCAGGCCCGCGATGGCCACCTCGCCGGTGACGCCATCGACGGCGAGGTCCATGGCGTAGAGCTCGTAGCCGTCGGGGTCTGCGCTGAAGTCGTAGACCCAGGTGGCCACATCTTCGGTGCTGCCGTCGGCCTCGACCTTGACCAGCGCCCCGGGACGGGCGGTCAGGTAGTAGCCGTCGGGGTGGGTGACGAGCCCGCGGATCACCGGGTTGTCGTCGATGCCTGCCAGCCCCGCGAGGTAGCCCTCTTCGGTCTCGTCGGGTGTGAAGCTCGCCAGCGTGGTGCAGCTGCCATCCTCACCGACCTCGACCACAGCGGCACCCTCGTTCAGCTCGACCTCGAAGGCGGGCGCCGTGCTGGGGTCGTCGTCGTGGGTGATGGCCCAGCCGCCGTTCAGGCCGCTGGTGATGTCCTGGGGAGCGTAGCCGTCGTCCAGGCTGATCTCGTCCTCGACACGGGAGACCGTGTCGATGCGCAGGATGTCCGACCGACCGTAGACATACTGGCGGGCCACGTCCATGCCCGCGAACTGCTCGTCGATCAGGCCGTCGCAGTCGTTGTCTTTGCCGTCGCTCGTGTCCTCGTCCCACGCCGGATTGACCCAGATGTCGTCATCGTCGCAGTCGCCCTCTTCCACGGTCCAGCCGTCGCCGTCCTCGTCGGTACCCTCGTCGCCCGACCCGCTCCCCGTGTCGTCGCCACCCTCGTCACCGGAGCCGCTGCCGCCGGTGTCGTCGGTCGGGATGTAGTCGACATCCTTGTCGCCACACGCGACGAGCCCCAGGAGGAGAGAGAGGAACAAGCAAGGCGGGCGCATAGAGCCTCCGGAACCCCGAGGGTAGCGCCCCGGACAGTGGTCGTCAGCCGCACACGGGTATGTACTCGCCGACTCCGTCCCCCAGAAGCCCAATATTGCCTAAGATAGGAATCCAACCGTCCACGTGGTGAGGCACCGTGAGCGAGTCGCTGCGCTTTGAGCTGGAGCTGACACGCATCCATACGCCTCGAGATCCGCTTGCCTTCGTGGGCATCGATCAAGCCTACAGCTGTCGCATCGGAGACGGCGGGGCCATCACCACCGGCGAGCTGACGTGGAAGACGGGACCCCTCAAGGACATCCTGCGCATGCTGGCGAGGCGGCGAGGAGACCTGACCCAGGTCCACACCGTGCTTCGACGCACCCTGTCGGAGCTGCTGAAGCCCACGGGTTGGACCCGGCACGCGGCTGAGATCCAGCGTGCGGTCGATGACGGGCGCACCGTGGAGCTCGTCGTACGCACGAATGCCGCCGAGCTCAGCCTGCTGCCCTGGTCGATGTTGCCCATGCCCCAAGGGGGGACGGTGGGCACCATGCCTCGGGTGCACCTCCGACTGGCCTGGTCCTGGCGCTCGACCCGGTCGGGCGCGGCGCCGGGCGGCCCATCATCGACGAGCGCCAACACCGCCGGCAGTGTGCTCTTCGCCTGGTCCGCCGAAGGCGGCCCCGTCCCCTCGAAGCGTCAATTCGAAGACCTCCGCGCCTCCTGCACGGCTGGCCGCCACGCCGCACCCGATCAGCTCGCCAACGCCTCCCCACAGCGCCTGAAGCGCGCGCTCGCCAGCGCCGAGGCCCAGGGAAGGCCCGTGACCGTCCTCCACCTGCTGACCCGTGCCCGCCAGACCGGCGGTCAGCCGGTGCTCGTGCTGGACGGAGGCAACGTGTCGGTGGACGAGCTCGCCGGCATCTTGCGGCCCCACGCCACGACCCTGAGGCTCGTGGTGCTGGCCGCCTGCGGACCGCCACGGGCCGAGCGCCCCGCAGGGCCACTGCCGACCGTGGCCATGAGCCTGCACCGCCTGGGCATCGAGGCCGTGGTGGGGCCCATCGTGCCCTTGAGCGGTCGGGGTGCGTCTCTCTTCAGCGAGCGCTTCTACGCAGAGCTCTTCGTGGGCATGTGCACCGTCGAGGTGGCGCTGGCGTCGGCACGACACAACCTGGTGAAGACACCGAGCTTCTCGCCCGACGCCGCCGCCTTGCAGCTCTGGAGCGTCACACGCGACCTCCGCCCCCTGCGGATCCAGCCCTACTGGGGCCTCCGCGCCCTCAGCGCCCAACGAGACCGCTTCCTCTTCGGTCGAGACCGCGAGATGACCACCCTGGTGCAAGGCGTGGAGGCCCTGCGCGCCAGCGACCGTCCACGCTTCTTCGCGGTGCTCGGCGCCCCTGGGGCAGGCAAGACCTCCCTCGTCCAGGCCCGCGGTGTGCCCGTGATGCAGGCCGGCTTCGACGAGGTGCTGCACCTGCGGCCGCACGAGCTGGGCCGGCTCGGCGAGCGCAAGTCACGCGAGCGGAGGCTGGTCTATCTGGACCAGCTCGACGACATCTTCACCGATCCGAACGCGACGGACACCACCCGCGCCCAGCTGCTCGAACAGCTCTGGATGATCGCCACAGACCGGCCAGGAAGCGTGGTCATCATCACCCTCCGGCTCGGCTTCCTGGAGCGCTGTGCCCACATCGCGCTCCCCGATGAATCGACACTGGAACAGCTCATCTGCGACACCCGGCACCATCTCATCGTGGGCCGCCCAGGGCCGGCACAGCTGCGCGAGATCGTGGCCCGCCCAGCCGCGATCGTCGGTCTCGCGCTGGAAGATGGTCTCGTCGACGCGCTCGTGGGCCAGGTGCAAGCCGAGCCCGATGCACTCATGCTGCTGTCCTTCGCCATCCACGAGCTGTGGCGACGACCCCGCCTCCACGCCGGGCTGCGCCTCGCCGACCTCGAGGGTCTCGAAGGTGGCGCTCAGGGCGCGCTGGCTCACGTGGCCCAGCGGCTCACCGACAAGCTCCGCCCCCACGAGCGCGCCGTGGCGCAGGCCCTCACGCTGGCGCTGGTGGAGCCCGGAGAGGACGGTGCATGCCCCGCCCGGCGCCGCCGAAGGGTCGCCAGCCTGCGTCCATCGGGGCCCAAGCGCGGAGAGCTGTTCGATCGGATCCTCGCCAACCTGACGGCCGCTGGCTTCCTGGACACGGGGGGACCCGAAGAGCTGAGGTGGGTCGAGCTCAGCCACGCAGGGCTGATCGACCGCTGGGCCGCCCTGAACCAGTGGCTGGACGAGGCGTCCGCAGAAGCCGCAGCCCCCTTCGTCAACCCCGACGACACCCAGGACCACATCGATGCGCTCCATCTCATGGACATCGCGGGGGGCGCCCTCGAGCCGAGCGAGTCCGACCAGACCGACGCCG
>JAERSX010000826.1 GCA_016845285.1 Deltaproteobacteria bacterium
GGCCGGGGACGGCCACGTGCCGAGGGGCGCGTACAGGGACACAGACACGGAGACGGACACGTACACCGACACCGACACCGACACAGACACCGACGCCGACACCGACACCGACGCTGACACCGACGCTGACACCGACGCCGACTGCGTGCAGAGCGGCTGGGACGCCACCCCGACGGAGTGGGCCCTGCCCAGCGCCTTCGGCGACCGGGTCTTCGTCGAGACCTACGACAGCGACCTGGACAACCCCGCCTGGATCCTCCGAGATCTCGACGGGGACGGGGCCATGGAGCTGGTGATCACAGAGGACACTTCCGCGGGAGCCACGGTGGGCGAGAGCGAGTGGCTCGTCCACGCCAACACCGGAACGGGCTTCGACGACACCGTCACCTCCTGGACCCTGCCCGGTACCTTCGGCCAGGAGTTCACCAAGCCCTACGATGTCAACAGCGCCTCGCCGGCCTGGTCGCTGTTCGATCTCGACGGAGACGGTGCCGATGAGCTGGTCGTCACCACCGACACGGCGACCGACGCTGCCGTGGGCACCGACCACTGGCACGTCTACGACAACACCGGTGCCGGCTACGACAGCAGCCCCACGACCTGGAGCCTGCCCTCGGACCTCGCCGGGGAGCTCGGCAATTGGTACGACACGTCGTCGGGCGCACCCGACTGGCACCTCACCGACCGCGACGGTGACGGGGATGCGGACCTGGTGGTGACCTACGACGGCGAGGATGCCGACCTGGGCATCGCCTACTGGCACGTCTACGAGAACACCGGCGTCGGCTTTGCGGACAGCCCCACCACGTGGAGCCTGCCGAGCGGCCACGACGGTGAGTTCGTGACGAGCACCGACGCTGACTTCGACCCTCCCTTCTGGTTTCGCATGGACGTCGACGGCAACGGGGCGGACGATCTGGTGTTCACCTATGCGCCCGACACCGATCCCGACGTGGGCACCGACCACTGGCGGGTCTACCTGAGCGGCAGCGCAGGCTTCTCGAGCGCGGGACTGGACTGGGCCCTGCCTCAAGGGACCTCGGGCGAGTTCCTGTACCCCTACGACGGCCTCGGGGGCTCGGCGGAGTGGTTCCTCCTCGACGTCGATGGCGACGAGGTTCGCGACCTCGTCTTCACCCAGGACACCGACGTCGACGTGGGCATCGGCTCGGAGAGCTGGCACGTCTACCCGGGCACCTCGAGCGGGTTCTCGAGCTCGCCGGTGAGCTGGGATCTGCCCCAGGGCCACGACGTGAGCCTCGCGCTCTACTACGACAACGACGGGGCCTCGCCGAATTGGACCTTCCTCGACCTCGAGCTCGACGGCGACGGCCTCGGCGACTTCGTGTTCACCGAGGACGCCGAGGTGGACGAGGCGATCGGCACGTCCTCCTGGTGGGCCTACCTGGGCGTCTGCGAGTAGGGGCTGATGGAGCACCCCGGAGCCAGCGATCTCTCCGGTGATCTCGTGGCTCTCGACGAGATGTGAGATGGCGGACACAGCTGGTGGGCTCCCTCCGCCTTAGGGCGCGCTCCGCATTCTGGAGCCTCCATGCGTCTTCTGCTCAGCCTCATGCCTGTGTTGGCACTGGTGATCTCGTGTACGCCGGTCGCCTACGACGATGACGACGAAGATGACGGTGGCGTAGCCAACACGTCTCCCTGGGGCTCGGCCGACAGCGGGGCCTCGTCGTCGGACACGGGCGAGCCTGACGGTGGCTCTGGCGGGGGAGACTTGGGAGACTCGGGAGACTCGGGAGACTCGGGAGGCTCGGGAGACTCGGGAGACTCGGGAGACTCCGATCAGGAGATCACCCTCGAGGACTGGTGCGATCGCTGGAAGGAGTGCGGTGGCACCGTCTACGCCACCGCCGAGGAGTGCGTCGATGCCACCTACGCCTACTTCGGGGATTGCGCAGTCATGCAGGCCGTGCTCGATGCTTATGCGACGTGCATGGTCGAGGTGTCTTGCAGTGACTTCGATCCCGACACCTACAATCCCGCTGACACGGTGTGCTGGAGGGAGTGGGAGGACATCCTCGCCACGGACTGCTGAGGGCGAGAGCTCAGTCCTCACTGGAAACAGAGGGATGTCACAAGCTCATCCTGCCCGGTGACCGTACCTGTGGCAGGCGGCCAGGAGCGAGGTGGCTCGGATTCTTGAGCCATCTTCAAGCCATTTGTGCTGTCCAGGACGGACGATGATGGAGATGCCCGCTCACACACCTGAGCCGGCTTGAAGGAGCAGCCATGTCCGCCACGTCATCCAGGGTCTCATTCATCGGTCTCGCGCTTGTCGGCCTGTCGACACAGGTGGCCCTCGCCGGCACCGAAGCTCCTGCGCTCGAAGGAGAACTGGAAGAGTACGAGGACGGTGCGGCCACTGACGGGGAGACCGACGACGAAGAGGACACAGCCACCGATGCGGTGCTGCTCTTCGAGACCGGCTTCGAGGACTGCACGGACCTGTCGACTGTCGAAGAAGATTACTTTGAAGCCACAGGGTGGATAAAAAACCAGAATGCCCTCCAGTACTTCAGCGGGCACGATCGCACCACAGACTTCAGTTGGCCCCCCGAGGCGTCATTTCTGAGCACGGAAGACTTGGTGCCCCAAGACGAAGTGGCCGATCCCATCTACATCAACAACATGGTGGGTACGGGCGATGTAGATGATTCGACCCACAAAGAGACCACCTACTACATGCGGAATGAACTGGTCGAGGACGTTGATTCGGATGGGTACGAGACCCGTGCCCTCTCCATGACGATGATGAACAATCCAGACGCAACCGAGACCGGTCAGAACAACCTCGTCATGCGGTTCGATGAGTCGGAGGAAGCCCCACCGCTCTACATCAAGTACTCGATGAAGCCCTCCGAGTGGATCTACGAAGCCCTCCTGCAAGAAAGGTCCAACCAAAATAGGAAGAAATCGAGGTGGCACCTGATCAGCGAGATGAAAGCAGGTAGTCCGGCGAACTTCCGTCTTCAGGTGTTGATCTCCATCAATAAGGGTGATCGTCGTCCGAGCTATCAATTGCGCGCAGACACCTGCGAGACCGACGAAGACACGGGTGAATACACCTGCACCAGCCCGTCCAACCCGGCGCTCTGGTCCGTCGTCGAGGAGCTGACGGACGAGGAGCACCAGAAGTGGAAGAACGGAGAGTGGATGCCAGTGGAGATCTACCTGGACCGGAATCCAGATGACGACACGGACGGGCGCTTCTACGTCGCCATCAACGGCCGAATCATCGGTGATATTTCAGCCGACGACATCAACCCCGAGACCGGCGATACCTATGAATTCTGGGACGAGGATGACACGCCGCAGTCCCTCTGGCTTCTCCAGACGCTCTATGGACTGCGAACGGTCGTCGATGAGGACCCCGCGGCCTCCGACTACTCGGTCCTCATCGATGACCTGGAGCTCTGGGACGACTTCCCGTGCACGGATCTGCCTTGCGAGGATCCTTACTAGGGG
>JAERSX010000827.1 GCA_016845285.1 Deltaproteobacteria bacterium
CCGGAGTCGTCGCAGCCGAAGCCTGCCGAGTCGCAGTCGAGGGCGTCGTCCAGCGACAGGTCGACGTCACCGCCGTCGCAGCCGAGGCCGTCCACCTGACAGCCACCGAGCTCCAGGGGCTGCACCCCCGAGGCGTCCAGGAGGATGAAGCCCCCGTGGAAGCTCTCGTCGGCGGTGGACTCCCACACGAGCGCGGCCACCTCGAGGCCGAAGAGATCGGGCAGGTTGACGCTCGGCAGCGCATCGGCCGGGATCACCTGGCCGATGAGACCGCCCACGAGGCTGGACAGGCCAGCCCCGTAGCCAGGGGGCACCAGCTCGCTGTAGGTCTCGAGGAACACGAGGCGATCGGCGTCGTAGTCGATGCCCGTGGCGATGCGTCGCCCCGAGACCCAGGCCGCCGTGTCGCTGCCCAGGCCCGTGTCGACGGCCTCGTAGTCCTCGAGCTCGATGGCGATGCCGATGTCGCCCTCGATGTCGGTCCGCAGGACCCGCACCTCCCGCTGGTTCAGCGGCGCCTCCAGCTCCAGACCCAGCTCGTGCAGCTCGATGCGCAGCGGGGCTCCGTCGTGCGAGAAGCCCATGGTGGGGGGTGCAGCCGGGTCGATGACCATGGTCACCGGCGCGTCCTCGGCAAAGGTGCTGGCGAAGAGCTCGCCCAGGGGGGTGGCGAACGCACCAGCGGTGAGCGAGCCACCCAGCGCCTCGTTGGGATCGATGCAGAAGAGCCCCGCCGCCCAGAGGGCGTACAGGAGGTGATCACCGAAGTCCTTGCCGATGTACAGGCCCAGGTCCGGGTTCAGGCTGGTCTCGCCTGCGGTCTCGGTGAAGTCCGGCCAGCCCGCGCCGCTCAGGGTCGATCCAGCGCTGCTGTCGACGCAGCTGCCGGTCGTGTCGCCGCTGATCTCAGCGCCCAGCCCCAGGACGAGCCCTCGCTCGTCGAGCTGGATGAGGCTCGGGTACATGCTCAAGGAGACCACGCTGTCGCCCACCTCGAGGTCGGTCTCGAGGTCGATCTCGGCGAAGAGATCCTCCAGCGACTCCTCCATGGTGGCGCCCAGGTCTTCGAGCGAGGGCTCCACGAGCGAGACCAGCAGCTCGCTCAAGGCCTCCTCGTTGAGCCCCAACACCGTGCCGAAGACATCGGCGAGGGTGCAGTCCTCGAGGGGGTTGCCGATGGGCGACAGGGTGAAGCTCACCTCCTCGGTGATCACGTCGAAGGCACCCTCGGTCTCGGTGATGGACAGCGCGACCACGGCCTCGAAGGAGGTGAGCGGCAGCTCGAGGGTGCAGGTCTCGTCGAAGTCGGTGAGCACCGTGCAGTCGCCCGCCACGTCGAGGGTGCTCTGCGTCGACGACAGCCCGCCGATGATGGACAGCGTGAGCAGGCCGTCGGCCGTGTCGAGGGCCACCTCGTCCACGTTGATGAGGATGTCGAGGGCGTCGAGGTCATAGGACAGCGGGACCGCGTCGTCCTCGTCGCACTCGGTGCTGCCCGAGAGCCCCGAGACCACCAGGCTCTCGGGCACCAGCCGCTCGACGACCTCGCCCATGGTCGCCAGGCCCTGGGGGGTGATGTGCAGGGCGAGCGCCTCGTCGATGGGCTCGCCCAGTGCAGCCCCCTGAGCTGGGGCGATCCCCAGGAGCGACAGCAGCAAGGCGGCGGGCACCATCCAACATCCTCGGGCACGGCGTCCGGCGAAGTATAGGTGCCCCACCCCATCACCGCCGATCCACCGACATCATCGCATCACTCTTCGCCCGCGAGCCCTCGCCGAGGAGTGTAGGATTCACGTCTGGAGACACCATGTCTGGCCCGCGCCTGCTCGCCCTCGCTGCGGCTCTCGCTGCCGGCTGTGCCTCCGAGCCCGGTGAGATCGGCGTCATCTACGCCGAGCCTGAGGTGGCCTGGAGCCTGTTCGTCACCCTCGAGAGGGGCGCCGTCGACGCCGGGGAGACCCAGGCCTACGGCCTCGTGATGGTCTCGGAGAACGGCGACACGGTGCCCGTCGAGGGCGAGCTGCGCAGCAGCCTCGAGACCGACCTCAGCTACGACACCAGCACCCTCACCCCGCTGGTGGCCGGCGAGCACACCATCACCGGCACCACCGAGTTCGAGGGCGAGCCCTACCTGGGCGGCATCACGCTCACCGTCTTCCCCGGGCCCCTCCACACCTACGACCTCGCCCTGGCCGACCTGCAGATCCAGGCCGGCGAGTACCTGCCGTACACGCTCACCGCCGAGGACATCTACGGCAACGCCGTCGACGTGACCGACTCCATGGTCGACATCGACAGCACCGAGATCACCCGCACCGGCACGGTCGAAGCCGGCGAGCTCGTGAGCACCGAGCCCGGCATCTACACCATGACCACCTGGCTCACGGACTCCCAGGACGGCTCGGTGCTGGGCACCGACTCCGAGACCTGGGCCGTGGTGCCCGGCGACCCCACCGCCGTCACCCTCACCCTGTCCGAGACCGAGCTCGAGCTCTTCGAGACCACGCGCGCCATCATCGACATCGTCGACGACTACGGCAACGTGGTGGACGCTCCCTGGACGCTCTCCGTCGACGGCGCCGGTGAGACCTCGCTGGCCTACACGTACCTGACCTTCTGGGAAGAGGGCGAGTACACCGTACGCGTCGACGTCGACGACACCGAGCTCTGGGACGAGGTGGGCCCCATCCTCATCGACTCCAGCGGGCCCACCATCGAGGTGGACACCCCCGAGCGCGGCGACTGGTCCACCGATGCCACCGGCGAGGTCACCGGCACGGTCACCGACGACTGGTCCGACATCGTCGACTTCACGATCAACGGCGACTCGGTGACCGTGGAGAGCGACGGCAGCTTCTCGGGCACCGTCGACTACGACTTCGGCCTGAACATCCTGGAGACCAGCGCCGAAGACGCCGATGGCAACGTGGCCACCGACACCCGGAGCGTGCTCCACGGCGACTTCGTGCCCTACGGCGAGCCCATCGACGACGGGGTGGTGGTCCGCATCCACGAGGGCGACGGCGGCCTCGGCGAGCTCGAGGAGCTGGGCGAGGGCCTCATCGACGAGACCGATCTCGACGCCCTCATCCCCAACCCGGTGGTGGACGAGGAGTCGGAGAGCTGCGTGGACCTGTGGGTCACCGAGGTCTGCGTGACCTGGTACGCCCTCTACCTGACGGTGGACAACCCCAGCATCGGCAGCACCGACCTGAGCATCGACCCCCAGAGCACCGGGGTCATCGACACACAATTCACCGTCTACGATCCGTCCATCGACTGGGACGCCGACGCCACGCTGCTCGAGGTGGACTTCTCGACCTCAGGGACCATCAGCGCCAACAGCATCGCCGTGTCCATGGACCTCACCCCCTCGGTGAGCAGCAATGTGCTGCTCGTCGACGTCAGCAATGTGGACGTGAGCAGCAGCGGCTTCGACTTCGACTGGAACTCCTGGATCGATGACGTGCTGGACTTCTTCGGGATCAGCCTCGACTCCATCATCCAGGGCTACATCGAAGACGCCCTCGAAGACGCCGTGGAGGACGAGGTCCCCGAGCTCCTCGAGGATGCGCTCAACGACCTCGAGATCAGCACCGACATGGAGTTCGGCGATCGGGTCTACACCCTCGACGCCCTGCCCAGCAGCGTGTCGGTCGACGACCTCGGCATCACCCTGGGCATGCAGACCGAGGTGGCTGTCGACGCCTGGACCCACCCCGAGGTGGGCGAGGGCAGCCTGTTCT
>JAERSX010000828.1 GCA_016845285.1 Deltaproteobacteria bacterium
TGCCGAGGGGCGCGTACAGGGACACAGACACGGAGACGGACACGTACACCGACACCGACACCGACACAGACACCGACGCCGACACCGACACCGACGCTGACACCGACGCTGACACCGACAGCGACACCGACGCCGACTACGACTTCGCGACCGACGATCCCGGGGACTACACCCGCGTCGACCGCGCCGGCATGCCCGCCATCAACACCGCTGTCGTCACCAGCAAGGACGACTACAACGCGGCCAACCCCTCGGACGACGCCAGCCTCACCTTCGGGACCGAGATCCTGACCAACATGGCCGCCATCCACGATGCCCTCGACCCCGCTCTCGAGACCTTAGGATTGACGCCCTGCACCGTCGTCGGTGACCTCACGGGCACCTGTGTGGCCGTGGCTGCACCGCTCGTGATCCCCGACACCCTCAAGATGGACGTCACCGTAGACGCCGGCTTCCCCAACGGTCGCCTGCTGAGCGACCCCGTCATGGACGTCACGCTGGCCGTGGTGCTGCTCGAGCTGAGCGACGGCACCCATACCGCGGTGGACCTGGTGGGTCTCAACCCCACCGCGAACGACGTGGACTTCGAGGCGGACTTCCCCTGGGTGGCCCCCGCCCACTGAGCATCACGCTCTCGTATACGACTGCGGCCCGCTGGGACATCCCAGCGGGCCGCACTGCGTAGAGGAGATGGGGTGGGGACCTCAGTCCTCGACCCGCTCCCCGGACTTGTAGGCATCGATCGCCGCAGCATCGGCGTCCTCGGCGGCCTGGCCGATGAGACCCAGCCAGGTCAGCAAGAGCTCACGCTCCATGGGATCGCCTCCACCCCGGGCCATGGTCTTGAGCCCACGGTCGATGGTCTTGAGCTTCTCCAGCGAGGCGTCGATGGCATCGCGTGGTGTGGGCCCGTCGTCGGGTCCTGGCTGATCGAGGGCGTCGTCGATGATGGCGTCGAAGCGATCGACGACCGCGTCGGCACCCGCCTGCAGCGCGGCCTGCTGGGCTCCCTCGCCGGTGCGTCCAGCCTCGGCGGACTTCACCATCTGCTGGACGGTGGCCTGGGCGAGCACCGTGGCCACCTCGTCGACGACCGGCCGCATCTCCTCTTCCATGATCTCCCGGTAGGCGGGCAGCATGTCGATCACGGCCTGGGAGGCAGCCTGGGCGATGTCCGGCGCACCGTCGACGACGACGCTGCGCAGGGCCTGGCTGGCCTCGGGAATCGCCTCGAGCGTCATGCCGGTGGCCGCAAACGCGAGACCCTCTGGATCGAGCAGCTGGCTGAACTGAGAGTGGGCCCAAGCCAGGTACCCACCGATGAGCAGCACGGCGACGCCCCCCATCATGGTGGAGCGCTGGTTGGTCTTGCGCACACTGGAGAGCTGGCTCTCGAGCAGTCCTTCGATTTCCTTGACGGCGTCGGACATGTCAGCCTCCCTCGTTCAAGCGGGTGTTGATGATCTCGACGAAGAGCATGAGCGCCTGATCGACATCGGCTGGTTCCCGCTCGCCGGAAGCCTGTTCAGCCGAGACCTGCGACTGAAGCCTGGCCACCGAGACGTTGATGGACTGCAACACGTGGACGTGGTCGTGGAAGATGGTGTCGAGCTGGCCCTGGGCCCACTGCCTTGCACTGGCCTCCAGCCGCCGCACCAGGTCGTCGTAGAGGGCGGAGTCACTGGACAGGTCGGGCATGGCCCCCTTGAGTGCGGCCTCGTTCTCCTTCATGGCGGCAGCGAGGGCACCGTCGAGCGAGGTCTTGATCTGGTTGTTGAGGTTGCTCTGCAGCACCAGTGCCTCCGCGCTCAGCTTCTCGCTGAGCCTGGGAAGCAACGCAGCGGCCTCCGCCTCGAAGGCACTGACGATGGCGGGGTGGGCGTCCACCGCGATGTCGTCGAGCTCGCGACTCACACGAGGCCAGATGGTCTTGGCCGCCTGCTCCTGCAGGTGCATGACCAATGCCTGATCGTCGAAGGCCTTGACCTTGGAGGTGATGCTCATGCCGAACAGGCCGAACATCAACAGGATGACGAGGGTAGTGGCCAGCCGCACTCGGCCGCCCTGGGTGCGTGCTGCGTCTATCTCTGAGATCAAAGATCGCGCACGATCGGCTCCGCTCACGGGACCTCCGGTTTTCATGGGGACAGGTTGGACGCCGACGCTACCAGCAACGGCAGGCCGACGTCCGCAAAACCTGCGGAGGAGCATGAAAGTTGCGCCTGTGCTCTGACCGCTTCTCGCCCGTCAGCGCCCGACGGAACGCGCGTGAGCCAAGAGACCCGGTATGTCCGGCCTCCTCGAGCGCAGAAGCGAACGGAGGCGAGTCTCCACCCTGCGGGCACCAGGAATGCCGTCCCATGCGGTAATCAAGAGCTCTTTAGGGACAGACCGAGGCAGGGGACCGTCCGGTCGGATCGCCCGCGGCTGACGGTAGCGCACGATGGCCCGCTGGACCCCGTCCCAGAATCGTCGACGGGCCTCCAGACTGGCCATCGCACCCTCGCGGATCTGAGCCTGAGCCTCGGCGGTGTCGGCATAGTCGGCGAGGGCTTCTTCGAGCCAGCTGCCGTGATCGTCGTCCTGCTCCACGTGAAGGGTGAAGTAGCTGATCTCCCCCTCCGAGAAGCCGGCTCGACGAAGACCGGGAATGATGGCCTCGAACATCTTGGGGATGGCCCACTCGTGTCCTGGGCCGACCGCGCCCAGACCCACCAGGAAGGGCCGCTGCCGCATCAGGTCGCGGTGCGTCCGGATGAATTCGAAGGCTGGCCGGGGCACGGCGCCCTTCTGTACAGCCTTCGGGTCGCCCCCACAGGCGGTCAGAAAGTCACCGTACAGGGTGGCGTGATCGTGCCCATCGCTGCCCTCTCCGTACTCGTCCACCAGCACCTTGGCGAGCCAGAGCCGAGCGGCGGAGTCTGGCGCTCGGAGCAGCAGGACCTCGAGGTAGCTGGTGAACATGCACACCAGCGGGATGTGGTTCTCCGCCAGGACCTGGTAGTCCTCGCGTGAGAAGGGCGCGGTGGCCAGACGGTTGAGCAGGAGATGGTTGACGCCGGGGTGGGTCTCGATCTCGGTGCGTCGGTCTGCAAGGAACTTACGGGCGTTGCTCACTTGGCGGCCCTCCCTTCGCTGTGGGGCAGGTCGGCGGTCCAGAGGCTGTCCACCTTCTCTCCGCTGGCATCCATGGGCTCGGGCGCCTGTGCATCCGGGTAGCGGATGTCGTCCCAGCTGAGGTGGGCCCCGGGGCCGTTGAGCAATCCCTCCTCGTCGCGGAGGAAGGTCTGGGGATCTCGCACCAGTCGCTGGAAGCGCCAGGTGCGCGCATAGAACCAGGCGAGGTTCTTCAGCTCGGGAAGCAAGATCTTGCGTCGCCGCTTGAAGAACGCCTGCATGGCTGCCCGGATGCTGGGCTTCATGGCGTCGACGCTGCGGGCGAACTCAGCGTAGAACTCCTCACGCGGGAGCCGAGTGGGCAGCACAGGATGGAGGAGGTCGAAGAGCCGGTGGTCGGTGGTGACCAGCTCGTGCTTCTTGGCTCGGTAGAGCTGAGTGCCCGGCAGCGGCGTGAGGATCGTGACCAGGGGCAAGCCGATCTTGAGGGTGTTGATGTAGTCGTAGAGGCCCTGGAACTGGGCCTTGGTCCAGTCGGGCCGCACCATGAAGATGCCGGTCGAGAAGATGCCCAGATCTTCGAGGAGACGGTTCGCCCGAAGGTTCTTGTCGTAGTTGGAGCGCTTCCGCAGGCTGGCGAGGTTGTCGTCGTCGTTGGACTCGTAGCCGCTCAGCAAGCCCAACATGCCACAGTCGCGTAGACGCTCCATGAGCTCGGGGTTGTCGGCCACGAAGTCGGTGCGACCCTGGGTCATCCAGTACTTCTTGACCCCGCGGCGCTCGATCTCATCGCAGAAGGCCCGCAGGCGCTTGCGGTTCACCAGGAAGTTGTCGTCGAGGATGAAGATGTACTTCTCCTCACAAGCCTCCATCTGATCGACGATCTTCTCGGCACTCAGGTAGCGCACGCGGCGCTCGTAGTACTCCCAGATCGCACAGAAGTTGCAGTCGAAGGAGCAGCCTCGGCTCGTGAAGATCGAGGCCATCGGCCGCATCATCAAGAAGAAGTAGCGGCCCTGGTAGCGAGAGACGAGGCTGCGATCAGGTGGCGGCAGGCTGTCGAGAGAGCGCTTCTGGCTCCGCTGTGCCTCGAGGTGGCGCACACCCGCGCCGTCCCGCCAGCGCGTGCCGCTCACACCGCTCAGGTCGAGCTGTCCGATGCTCCGCTGACCGTCCCAGCGCTCCACCAGCTCCTGGAAGGTGCGCTCGCCCTCGCCCTGGACGATGACATCGATGTAGGGCTCGTCGAACTCGTCGGGGGAGAGAGTGGGGTGGTGGCCCCCGATGGCCGTGAGTGCCGAGGGCACGATCTGCTTGGCGGTCCGGAGCACGGCCTTCGCCTGGTAGGCGTCGGTGGTCATGCTGGTTGTACCAACCAGATCGGGCCGGAAGCGGACCAGCGTCTCGGCGAGGCTCTGCTCTCGCTCGAGGCGCATGTCGAGGATCTGCACCTCGTGCTCGTCGGACACCGCTCCACCGACCGAGGTCAGCGCGACGGGCTCAGACAGCCACACGACATTTTCGAGGCCAAGGCGCCCCCCTTCGAAGGGGGTCGGCATCACCAGCAGGATTCGCATCGCAGCTCCAAATCTCTCAGCGCCCTCATAGCGCGTCGTGATGCCACAACTATATCCAAACTATGTTCAGATTAGTGAACACGATGACATTCGGTCACCAGAGTTCAATCCACCACGGGCGCGGCTCCCTCCCAGATCAACCCTTCCCACGCTTCCTGGGGCACACCCGCCGCCTGAGCCAGCTCTCGATGGGCATAGACCCTGTCCAGCACGATGCGCACCTGGGCACCCATTTCTCCCGGATCGGCCAGCGCGATGGCACGAACCTCAGCCGGGCGCAGGCGATCGTCACCCTCGTCGATGAGCTTGGGGAGCGGGACACGCCGAAGCAAGGCCACCTCATCGACCACGCCTCCATCGGCATCCAGGAGTCTCAGGACGAGGGCTCGCGCAGGCTCGGCGGTGGGCAGGTTGTGGCCCGTCCGGTTCTCGACCTCCACGATCACCGCACCATCCGTCCGCGACATCCCCTGGACCCGCAGCGCATCGGCCAGCAGCGCGTCGTCCCAGGCCCCCGGAACGGTGTGGCTGAAGCCCATCCGTGTCGGGCCACCCAGGGCCACGGCACGCTCGACGGTCGGCATGTGGCAGCTCACGCAGTCTTCGTCGCGCCCGGTGGCCTCCTGCCAGGCCCGCCACTGGTTGTAGGTGTCGATGAGGGGACCGTCGAGGTTGGACAGGGGTGGCTTGGCGAGCTGATGGCAGCGCTCGCAGGCCTCGCCAGCCTCGTCACCGCTGGCGGCAGGATGAGGCGCCCCCTGGGGGTCGTCGATGCCGGCCACCATCACGCCGTCGTGGAGGTGGCAGACCACACAGGTCACTCCTTCGGCCTGCAGCTCGGCATCGAAGTGGGGGTTGGGCTCTCCCTTCGCAGACAGCGGACGGATGGTGCGGAGACCCTCGTCCAGGATGGGCTGCTGCTCCTCGAGGGGGGCGTGACATCGGAGGCACCAGTAGGGCTCACCCTCCTCAGCGTAGTCGTGGGCAAACAGGGGCTCGGTGAAGGCCTGACCCATGCGGCTGCTGGCCCACTCGGCGGCGATCTCGGTGTGGCAGGCGCCGCAGGCCTGCGCGCTGTGACTGCCCACACCAGCCACGGGCGCCCGTGCCTCCAGCTTGTCAGGCTCCAGGGTGACGTAGACGAAGCGCTTGACCGCGCTACAGCTCGCGCCGATGCCGAGGAGCACGACGGCGAGGACGACGATGAGCTGGCGAGATCGGGCCACTGGACGCAAGTCTCTCAGCAGTAGAGAGGGAGCACCTTCGGCCTAACTGCATTGGAGCGGCGCCCCACGTCCGAGCCGGCCCAGCAGGACCCGGCGGTGTCTTCGGGCCCGGCTGGCCGAGCGCCGTCGATGTCGACGAGTCAGCTCGCCGAGCGATCGGGGGCAGCCTTCGGGACCCTCACTGAGCGGGGAGCGGCTCTCGACAGCTCATGAACGCCGTGACTCTGAAAGGAACCCTGGTACGGTCCATTCCAGTGGTCTCACCGATCACGGAGCGAAGCAATGACAGACGTCTCTCCTGATCCCAGCAAACAAGAACGAAGAAAGAAGATCGTGCTGCGTAAGCTGCACTGGCGACACCTCCACGGCATCAGTGGCGCGGTCTTCCTGCTGGCCTGCATCAGCGAGGTGGTGCTGTTCATCATTCGCGGTCGGCCGACCTTCGCGCTGACGGCCATCATCGGCGTCTCATCGCTACCATTTGGACTGGGGCTGTTCACCCGATCATTTCGGCGGAGACTGGTCCGCCTGGGTCACCGCAAGTTCATCTTCTATCGGGCCACCGCCTGGATCTACGCCTTCTACGGCCTGGCCTGTTCCGTCTATGCGCAACCGCTCCTTCAGCTGGATCAGCCCGGCTGGATGAGGTGGGCGTTCACGGTGGTGTTTGCCATCTTCTCGGTGGTCTCCATCGCGATTGCCGTCTATGAGCTCGTGCGCATGACGTTGTTCACGGACGGCTTCGTCATCGCCAACGCGACCTCCATTGCCATGCTGGTGGCGCTGCCCGTGCTGCATGTCTGGCTGGGAGCGGAGGCTCTGGCCGGTTGGTATGAGCGCTACCCCATCGGACACACCGTCTACTTCCTATGCATCTACACCGGCTTGATCGCAGCCTCCGACACCTTCGTTCTTGGGTTGGTGACCAATCGTCGCGCCTACTACGAGCAATACAAGAAGAGCAGCGCAATCCTCTGGGGCGGCTGCTACATGGTGGGCTCGGTGCTGGCGCTGGGTCTGCTGATCAACTGGACCACGGGGCTGGTCTACTTTGTGGTGGTGAGCATTGTGTTCGCGCTGAGCAGCCGCATACGTTTCCCCATCGAGGAAAACCAGCAAGGACTGCTCGGCCGCGACTGATCGCGCCACAGAGTCGGTGCACTCGGCCCAGTCGGCGAAGGTAAGGTAGTCTGAACACATCCTCTGTGCTCCATCCCTTCCAGACGAGCACCATGGAGCTTCGCCGTGCTCGCCTTGCTCATGTTCGTCACCACCGTACAGGCTGAGACGGAGCCCTCCCAAGACACCTCGCCAGCACCCGCGTCCAGCTACAGCCAGACGAACCGGGCGGGAACCAGGTACCTGTATGCGCCGACGGCCATTCCGTTGGAGAAAGGTACCGGCTACTTCTCACAGAAGGTGCTCGTCATGAGCTCGGTCGCCTACGGGTTGACCGACAACATCAGCGTGCTCGGCGGAACGCCGCTGCCCATCACCATCTGGGCGCTCTCCACAGGTGAATTCGACGCCTTGATGGCCATTGGCGCCGTCAAGGTTGGCTACCAGGTAGCTCCGCAGGCCTACATCGGCGGTGGTGTCGAGGCGTTTACCGTCGCAGGGGAAGTGTTCGGAATCGGCTTCGTAAACGGCACGGTGGGAAACCTCGACAGCAACCTGACGCTGGGCCTCGGCCATGGATTCTGGGTTGGCGCTGGCAGTGGATTCACGCCGGTCGTCCTTGCCGGTCAGCATCGCGTCGGGGAGAGGGTCGCTCTCATCAGTGAGAACTGGACGGCGATCCTGGATGGCGAATTCTACGCACTCACGACAGGAGGGGCTCGCATCATCGCAGACAGGCTGGCCGTGGACATGGCGCTCATGGGACTCGTCTTGGATGGAGAATTCTTGGTCTCGCCAATTCCATGGGTCGACTTCACCTGGCACTTCGGCGGCTGACTCC
>JAERSX010000829.1 GCA_016845285.1 Deltaproteobacteria bacterium
ATTCAGGGGTGCGCATCGGGTGTCCCCTCCACAGCTCGATCAAAGACCAGCTCGCCGTCGATCCATGTGCGCTCCACGAGCGTGGTCACGTCGAATGGGTGGCCCGAGAGGAGCACCAGATCTGCGTGCTTGCCGGCCTCCAGGCTGCCCACCCAGGTGTCGATCCCCAAGATGCGTGCGGGATCGAGGGTGATCATCTCCATGGCCTCCACCTCGGTGGCGCCGTACCGCAGCAGCTTGGCCCCTTCGACCGGCAGACGCTGAACCATGCTGGCGGAGTCCGAGTGGATGGCCACCGGGGCCCCGGCCCGCTTCACCATCACCGCGTTCTGTGGGACCTGGTCGTAGGCCTCCATCTTGAAACCCCACCAGTCTGGCCAGGTGGCGATGCCCGAGCCGTGCGCCGCGATGAGATCGCGCACCTTGTACGCCTCGATGGCATGCTGAAACGAGCTGACCTTAATCCCAAACTCGTCCATTACCCGATAAATACCTTCAATATCATCGTGCCGATAGCAGTGGACATGGACCCGCACCTCACCGTCCAGCACGTCGAGCAGCACCTCGTGATCGAGATCGGTGGGAGGTGGCTCGGGACGGGCCCGGGCCTCGCGGTAGTCGAGGGCTCCTTGGAAGGCCGCGCGCATACCAGCGAGGTTGCCCATGCGCGTGCTGGGCCCGTCCTCGTCCTCCTCGTAGACCCGCTTCGGGTTCTCACCGCAGGCCATCTTGATCCCGCGAGGCGCCTCATCGAATGACATCTCGGCGAGGGTGCGCGCCGGGCGCAGCTTGAGCGTGGCCGCCTCACCCCCGATGAGGTTCGCGCTACCCGGCAACACCTGGATGGTCGTGACACCCCCCGCACGGGCCCGTGCGAGGGCCGGGTCGCTGACGTGGAAGCTGTCGCCCGCCCACACCCGTGGGGTTGTGGGCGCCGTGGCCTCGTTGCCGTCCCCATGAGCCCGTGCGGATGGCCAGGCGTAGACACCCATATGTGAGTGCACGTCGATGAAGCCGGGCGCCACATGTTTTCCTCGGCCGTCCAGGCGCTCCACACCAGCTGGCACGGTGACTCCCTGACCGGCCGCCGCGATGCGACCATCGACGACCACCACAGTCGCGTCAGGCTCTGGTGGGCCACCGCCAGGCCAGAGTGTGACGTGCTCGACCGCGAAATCTGCGGCAAGACCGTAGGACGTGAGCGCGAGGCCTAGGAGCCACGCAGAGGCCATTCGTCACTCCGACTCGAACGGCTCAGGCTACGCACGTCCGAAGAGCCGCACTATCCCACGTTCGTGGAACCGCACCACGCTGGCAGCCTGAGCGTCGTTGTCGATCCCAACCTGCCCGAGGTCTTGCTCCTTCGCGAACGCACGTGCCCCCGATACCACTTGGGCGTTGGAATGCCGATTGCCACCGCCAGGGCCATCCACACCGGGCCCCACCTCCCCACCAGACACCGCGCGACCGGATAAGAAGGGCCCGCACACACCGTTGATGTCGAGGTGAGCTTGCTGCTGGACGCCACCTGGCGCCTCTCCCGCCCGCTGCTCTTCCAGCTCGACGCAGAGCGCGCCCATCGGTTCATCGTGGGGAGCTTGGGACGGGCACCTCGCCTGGCAGCGAACCTGCTTGGAGCCGCCGCGCTGTCGCCTGCACCTGAGCTGGCCTGCAAGGTGGGGCCGCTCCACCTGCGCAGCCCCATCGGTCTCGCGGCCGGGCTCGACAAGGACGGCGAGGCCATCCCCTCATGGGCAGCGCTGGGCTTCGGCTTCGTGGAGGTGGGCACCGTGACCGCCCACGCCCAGGACGGAAACCCCCAGCCGCGTCTGTTTCGATTGCCGGCGCACCGCGCGTTGATCAACCGAATGGGCTTCAACAACCACGGAAGCGCCGCACTCGCAGCCCGCCTTCGTCGACTCCGAGAGAGCGGAGGCTGGCCGGAGATCCCGGTGGGCGCCAACATCGGAAAGAGCAAGGTCACTCCCCTCGACGAGGCAGCCGAGGACTACCTGACCTCGGTCTCGCTCCTCGACGAGCTGGTGGACTACCTGACCGTCAACGTCAGCTCGCCCAACACACCGGGGCTGCGAGAGCTGCAGCAACGCGAGCGCCTCGCGCCGCTCCTCGAAGCCGTGGCCGCCCGGTCGTCAGTCCCCGTGTTCGTCAAGCTGGCCCCAGACCTCGAGGAGTCCGCTCTGCACGAGGCCGTAGAGGTCGCTGTGGACTCCGGTTGTGCCGGCATCATCGCCACGAACACCACCAACACACGCCCAGTCGAGGACCCTCTCTGTGAAGAAGCGGGTGGGTTCTCGGGCCGTCCCCTCTGGCCTCTCGCCCACGAGCGGGTGCGGCAGGTCATCGAGGCAGCCTCGGACCGTGTGCCAGTGATCGGGGTGGGCGGCGTAGATTCTGTGGAACGCGCCCAGGCTCTCCTCGACCTGGGCTGTGCGGCCGTCCAGCTCTATTCGGCGCTCATCTTCGAGGGCCCCAGTCTCGTCTCCCGCCTCAACCATGGGCTGGCCGCCTCGAGCGGACGCGCTGGATGAAGTTCTGGCTCGTGCTGACAGCAGCCTGCGGGCCCAAGGAGATCCCGCCCCACCTCCGTCCGGACACCGTCCAGGCCGAGGTCGCTGCAGAGGAAGTGGTGGATCTGCCGTCCGCACTGGCCCGCGTGCTCCAAGGAGACCCCCTCGCCCGCCGGACCACAGCGGGAGCTGCTGGAGACTGGGCTGGACTCGAGCAGGGCCTGGCTCTCGAGGAGTGGGCAGAGCTGGCCCGACGTGGAGAGGCCGCCCCCAGCGACTGGCAGACGGTCGAAGCCCATCACCGGGGCACCGTCGCCGTGGGGTTGAGCCGAGGTGCTCAGCTAGCCGGCCTCGAGGTCAGCATTGCCAGCCACGCCGAGCTCCAGACAGGACCACGACCGGTCGGGCCCCGGACGGTCGCGTGGCTGGCACCGCTGCAGCTCGATGAGCAAGTCTACCCACGCGACTCCGTCGCCTGGCTGCAGATCGACCGGCCGGAGGCCACTCCGGATGCGCTCCTCTACATCGCTGAGCGACGCGTACTCCTCGGCTGGCTGGATGGGCCTGATGTGCCGCTGGAAGCAGTCGATCTGGCCCTGCAAGAGGGCCTTCACGGACGCCTCCTGAGCTCACCCGCCGGAGCCCTGGTGCGTGCTCGCGCGCGAGGAAACCGCGATGAGACCGCGGCAACGCAGGGGCGTGAAGCGCTGGCACAGGCCACACTTCTCGCCCTGACCGAGGCCAGCGCCGACCGAGACAACGAGCAGCAGGCATGGCGGGACACCCTCGAGGCCACTCGCTCCAAGCTTCACACCCAGATGCCCATCGCCCACCTGCTGGCCGACGCCCGGGTTCGCTTGACCGCCGATGCCGCCAGCGACCGCTCGGCGGGCCTCGCGCTCGTTGCGCTCTCCGCGGAACGGCTACGCGGCACCTGCCCCGATCGACCTTGCACGGGCTTGGGCCGCACCGCCACGCTCGCGCGGGGACCGGCATGGGATGACGAGGTGGCACGCACTGCCTCTCTCTGGCAGGTGATCGTCCTCAAGAACGCGGTGGATGCCTTTGAGGTGGGCTGGTCCTCACCCACCTTCGCCATCCACGCCCCCCTCCTCGCAGACGCCCTGCTCGGCACCGGCGCCGGATCCATCGAGCTGGGACTACTCCGCCACCAGACTGCCGGGCCCTCGGCCTTCCTGGCACTCTCTCGGGCAGCCGGAGGCGGTGACCACACAGATGCCGACGGCACACGACGAGCGCTCCGAGATCGGCTCGTCGCGGTCGTGGACTCAGCACTGGAGCAGGACCAGTCGCCCGAGACAGAAGCCCTGCTCAGCCGCATCCGCCGGCGGGCGATCCCCTGACGCAGCAAGGGCCGACCCGTCGGGCCGGCCCTCGAGGGTTCAGCTGAGCTTGCGGCTCAGGCGCCTGTGCACTCGTAGGTCAGGGTGACGGTGTCGGTGCCCGTCGCACCCATGCAGTCCGTCACACTGAGCTCGACCACCACCGTGGAAGTCGTGGTGCTGCCATAGGTGGCCGACGGGCCGGTGACGGTGACCGTAGGCTCCCACGTGTCTTCGTCCGTGATGCTGGCCGTCCCGCTGGTGATGGACCAGGTGGGATCATCGACCCAGTCACCGTCGGGATCGTACGAGGCGCTGCCGTCCAGCTCGAAGTCGTAGTCTGCGCAGTCGTCGCAGCTGTAGTACGCGCCGTAGCTGATGGACGAACAAGTCGCGTCTTCTTCGTAGGTGTCGACCTCGCCAGCCTCCGCGATGGGATCGCTGTTGGTCGGGCGAGTGGTGATGGTCACCGTGACATCAGAGGGCTGCGACCACTCCGTACCGT
>JAERSX010000830.1 GCA_016845285.1 Deltaproteobacteria bacterium
ACAGAAGGTTCGCAAGCTTCCTGTCAGGGTGTGGTGACGAAGGAGTCAACGACCCATTGACAGACTCTTTGCGTTGCTCCCGGAACTGTGGTGGGCACCCGCGGTCAAGACCCCCGAGCGCTGAAGACGAGCTTCCCCAGCGTCTCAGCACCCCGTGAAAATAAACAAAAAGACTCCGTCCTGGGAGGAGATCATGGCCGATCGTATCGGTGCAAGCGACCTGTGTAACGACGTTATCGATCCGGTGTCGGAGAGGGAGGCCGAGTTGGGTCCGCCGATCTTTCTGTTCCAGGAACCCGGCCTGGCCGGGGAGCTTGGCCTCGACCGTGCCCGGGGCCCCGTCCTCGAGGTGGCCCAGCTCTTCCACGACACCGTGCTCGACATTCGGCACTTCAACCGCAAGGGTGGCGCGGTTCGCCTCGGCGGCGCGCGTGGCGCATTCTGTGCGCCCCAAGACACCGTCAGCGACGGCAGCGAGCTGGTGCACCACGACGGCGCGCAGTGGGTGGCTCGGGTGCACGAGTCCTGGGCCGTGAGCCTCTGGCAGGGCGAGGAGGTCCGTTCTCTGGCCGAGCTCCGCGCCGCCGGTCGTGTCGTCGACATGGGCGAGGGCATCTGCGAAGTTCCCCTGCCCCGCGAGAGCCGGCTGCACGTCGAGATGGGCCCCGTGGGCTTCGTGGTGCGCGAGGTCATCCCCGGTCGCCGGCTGCCCGCGGCACTCATGAGCCGTCTCGACTACCCCTTCCTGGGTGTCATGAGCCTCATCGGCTTCGTGGCCGCCATGCTGGGCATCGTGGTCGCCACCTCGCCTCCTCCGGCCACCCACGATGTCATCGAGGTACCCGACCGCTTCGTGGAGCTGATGATCGCCAAGCCAGAGCCCAAGCCGGCCCCGAAGACCAAGGTCAAGAAGGCGGGTCCCAAGGATCCCGGTGAGAAGGCCAAGGGCAAGGAGGGCAAGCGCGGCAAGCGTGACGGCGACCGAAAGCAGGCCAAGGGCGAGGCCCTGGAGCAGCGTCAGCGTGACATGGACGTTGTCGCCGACGCCGGCATCATGGGCCTCCTCGACAATTCGGGCGATCTGTCCGGCGTGCTCGGCAGCAGTGCTCTCAACGCCGACATCAGCGCCGGTGTGGGCGGTCTCATCGGCCACAAGGGCGGTGACCAGATCGGCTCGGGCGGCTTCAGCTCTCGGGGCTCTCTGTTCGGAAGCGGCGGCACGGCCGAAGGCTCCGGTGGCATCGGCACCTTCGGCAAGGGTGGCGGCTGCGCCGACTGTGGCGCGGACGGTGGTGACCTGGGTGTGAAGAGCGTGGGCAAGGTCTCCACTGGCGGCACCCCCATCTACGGCGCGGGGCTCGACAAGTCGCTCATCGACGAAGTCATCAAGCGCCACATGAACCAGATTCGGTACTGCTACCAGCGCCAGCTGACCCGAGACCCCGACCTCGCAGGCAAGGTCAAGGTGTTCTTCGTCATCGCCCCCGACGGCTCGGTGAGCAAGGCCAACATCAAGTCGAGCTCCCTCGACAACGAGTCTGCGGAGAGCTGCATCGCCAATCGCTTCATGACCTTCCAGTTCCCCAAGGTCAAGGGCGGCGGCATCGTGATGGTCAGCTACCCCTTCCTCTTCGCCCCCGGCTGAAACACAAACCGGCGGTGCGGTCCCGGGGGACCGTCCGCCAGGAGCCCCCCTGCCAAGACAGTCAAACGGAAGCCGTTGGTGCAACGGGTCCAGCCCTGGCGGCTTCCGCCCGAGCCCTCTCCTGGAATTGGCCAGGAGGGGGCTCACCCGTGGTGGACTGGCGAGAGCACCGTGGGTGCCCTCAGGTGTCGATCACCGCCAGGAACATCTCGGCGATCTGTTCGTGGCCGATGGGGTTGGGGTGGATGCAGGTGGCGTCGAACCACGTCTCCGCGTCGTCGCCGCGGTAGCACTCGTTGTCGGGGTCGCCGGCGAAGAAGCCGTGGCCGCAGAAGTGCTCGAGCATGAAGATCATGTCGGTCTGGGTCTCCACGGCCATCTGCATGTAGGCCTCGCTCACCCAGAGGTAGGCGGGGCGGAGCTGGGGCGCGCTGAAGCCGAAGCCGAGCTGCTCGGCGAGCTCGCAGCTGCCGAGCTCGCCGGTGGCGTCGGTGTACTCGTAGACGTTGGCGAAGATCACGCTGATGCCGGCCGGGAAGCGGGCCTCGTCGGTGAGCCAGGACATGGCCTCCGTGTAGTAGTCGAGGGCCTTCTGCACCTCGGCGGCTGCATCCTCGTCGCTCATCCCACCGGCGACGTCCTGGGCGATCTCGAAGAGGTCGTTGCCGCCCATGGTCATGATTGACCAGCGTGTTGCGCGTGTCGCCGCCCTCGGGGAAGCAGGCCTGGATCTCCTGCTTGCCTTCGAGGAAGTCATCTGTGCGGGCGCCCCACTCCGAACAGTCGCTCACGGCAGCCTCCGGCCACCTCTCCGTCAGCGCCACGGTGAGGTGGTGACGGTAGATCTCGTCGGCGCCGTTGGGTGGCGA
>JAERSX010000831.1 GCA_016845285.1 Deltaproteobacteria bacterium
AGGCAGGCGCGTTCATCATGCGCGTCTTGTTCTTGACGCGCTCGGCGATGAGCTTGTCGCTCTGGAGTTCGATCCAGATCTGGCGGAAGCCTTCCACCAGGTCGTCGTACTCCATGTTCTTGGGGATGAGGTTGGTGCCCAGGCCCGTGTCGATGTGGCCGTGCGCGCTGTCGATGAGGCGACCCTCGGCCTCGAGGCGCTCGTACAAGGGCGTCTTGGGGATGGCGCTCAGGATGTTGAGGATGGCCACCTGGATGCCCGAGGCCACGATGAAGTCCCGCTGCCTCTCGATGGCGCCCTGGTCATCCTGGTCGAAGCCCACGATGAAGCCAGCGTAGATGTCCAGGCCGTGCTCGTAGATGACCTTGATGGCCTCCAGGCTGTCCATGCGCAGGTTCTGGAACTTCTTGGCCTCCTTCAAGGCGTTCTCATCAGGTGTCTCGATGCCCGTGAACAGCCAGGCGAAGCCGGCATCACGCATCTGTTCGAGCAGCGGCAGGTCCTTGGCCAGGTCGAGGCTGGCCTCGGTGCCCAGGCGGAAGGGGTAGCCGTGCTCTTCCTGGTAGGCCTGAACGGCGGTGAGCAGCTCGCGGGCCTTGGGCCGGTGACCGATGAAGTTGTCGTCGACGAAGAAGGGCCAGCGGGCTCCGAGCTTGCGCAAGGCATCGAGCTCGCGGATGACCTGCTCGGGTGCCTTGGTGCGAGGCTTCCGCCCGAACATGACGATGATGTCGCAGAACTCGCAGCGGAAGGGACAACCCCGCGAGAATTGGAGCGGCATCGAGTGGTACTTGTCGATGTCGAGGAGGTCGAAGCGGGGGACTGGAGAGTCCGCGAGATCGACCGTGCCCTTCTCGTGGTACAGGGCCTCGGGACGACCAGCGGTGTAGTCCTTGCAGAACTGGGGCCAGATGTACTCGGCCTCGCCAGCCACCACGGAGTCGGCCTCGCCCTCGTAGTCCTCGGGGCAGAGCGACGCGTAGCTTCCGCCAGCCACCGTGTAGCAGCCCTGCGCGCGGAAGCGCTTCAGCAGCTCTCTCTGACGGGGGCGCTGAACCCCCATGCCACAGACCCCGACGATGTCGGCGCCGATGTCATCGGGCAGCGGAGAGACCTCTTCGTCATGGATCACGATGTCCCAGTCGGGGGGACAGAGCGCGGCCAAGGTGGCCAGCCCCAGCGGCGCAGTCATGGCCGAGTGCTCGGTCATCACGCGGTCCATGAGCCACGTGAAGCTCCAAAAGCTCTCCGGAAAGCGTGGATTGATCAACAGCAGCGTCGGCATGAGTCCATCCTCGAGGCCGCTCTATCCGGGTCGGCCTGCTTCGACAGATGCCCACCTCAGATGAAGGATGCCTCAAAGGCCAGGCCTCTCGCTCTCTCGGCTTCAGACGCACTCAGGATCCCCGACTCGGTGAGCAGCTCGAACTCGCGCTTGAGATGGGTGCTGCACAGGTACGTGCCGTCGGTGTTGACGGTGAAGCGGACGCCCTGCTCGAGGAAGGTACCGAGGATGTACTTGAACTCCTCGAGATGGCGGACAGCGCGGGTGTGGAGGTTGGACGTGGGGCAGATCTCCAGCACCGTGCCCGTGTCAGCGAGCCGCCGGAGCGCCTCCTCGTTGTAGGCGGCCCGTACGCCATGACCGATGCGGTCGGGCTTCAGCCGCTTCACCACCTCGATGACCCCCTCCCCGTTGGTGTTGGTGGTCTCACCGGTGTGGATGGTGGTGCCGAGGCCGGCCTCGCGGGCCCGCGCGAACATGCCGGCGTAGCGCTCCACCCCCGACCCCAGCTCGATGGCGTTGGACTCGGTGCCTGCGAGGTCGATGCCCACGACGCCCCGGTGCCGGTACCGGATGGCCTTGTCGAGGATGATCTCGTTGAGCTGAGGCTCGAATTCCCGTGCGAGGCAGAAGAGCAGGCCGGCCTGCACGCCGTACTCCAGGCAGGCGCGATCCATGCCACGCAAGGCTGCGTGGATGATGTGGTCGAGGTCTCGCTCGCCATCGAGGTTGCGCTTCATGGGGTTGAAGCGAAGCTCGATCTTCTCGACGCGGCTACCGCGGTACTCCTTGCCGATGATCTCGTAGACCGCCCGCTCGATGGCAGCTGGGCTCGACTGGATGCGCTCGGTCCAGGTGTGGAGGATCGACAGGTAGTCGTCCAGGCTCTTCACCTTGCGCGGATCAATGGTGATGAGGTCAACAAACTCCCAGTAGTTGCGCACCGGAAGCTTGATGCCAGCAGCGTGGGCAATGGACCACATGATGTGCGGCGCCACCGAAGAGCCGACGTGGATGTGCAGATCGCAGAGGGGACGGTTGGGCATGAGGTTGTCTAACGCAAGGCTCTGCCTTCGCGGCACCCGATGCGACACGGGCCATCTGGCATGATCGCAGGGAATGCGGCACCGCCCTCTCGGGTCGAGGGGCCGCCGGAGGTCTCATGAAGCGCGCACTCGCAGCATCAATCCTTGGCGGGGCCATGCTCCTCGCCGCCCCAGCTCTTGCCCAGGATGACGAGGAGAGCGACGATGCCGGCGGTCTCTTCGGCATCGGCGACATCGACATCGATCTGGGGGACGAGCGCAAGGGCGACGCCCAGGAGATCAGCTACGAGGGCATGGTGGAGCGGCAGGCCCCAGAATTTGCCGAGGGCAAGGCCGTCACCATCACCCACTACGGCGGCAACATCCGCGTCCGTTGCTCCGATCGCGAGGGCATCAACGCCCGGGTGGCCTACACCATCTACGGCACCAATGGCACCAACATGGAGCGAATGGGAAAGGGCGTGGGGCTCACGGCCTGGGGCAACAGCAGCAGCGGCGGCGTCAAGACCAAGACGCCCTACAAGTCGTCGGGCGTCAACCGTGCCGACATCGAGCTCACCGTGAGCCTGCCCGAGGAGGCCTACATCACCGTGGTGGGTGGCTCGGGTTGGGTCCAGGTGTCGGGCTGTAAGGGTGCGGTGAAGTCCAGCAACAAGGCCAACGGCGCCCACGTCGACGGCATCTACTCCCGGGTGAACGTGAGCTCCTCGAGCGGCGACGTCAACGTCCAGCTCGACGAAGGGTCCCACCTGGACGGCAGCAGCAAGATCTCTGCCCCTGGCGGCAACGCGACGATGACCCTGCCCAACAGCTTCGGCGGAAAGTTCTACGCCAAGGGCAGCGAGGTCGACGTCGCGCACACGGTGATGGGCACCAACGAGAGTGCGCTCGTGCAAGGCACCATCAGCACCGGCGATGCCAGCCTGGCCATCACTGCGCGAGACAAGGTCGAGGTCAAGCTCCCGTAGGAGCCAGCCCCCTCACATGCTGCCGATGGTCTGCTCGTCGTCCTCGGTGATGGCCACGGGCGCCTGGGGGCCCGTCTGCTCTTCGAGACGCTCCGCCTCCTCCAGGCCTGCGACGAGGAAGTCGAAGGCATCGTCGATGGAGTCGGTCCGGTAGAACAGGTCGAGATCGTCCTGGGAGATGGTGCCCCAGTCGGCCATGGCCTGCATGTCGATGACCGCGTCCCAGTAGTCCGAGCCGAAGAGCACGGTGGGCAGGGGCTTCTTGATCTTCTGGGTCTGCCGAAGCGTGGCGGTCTCGAACAGCTCGTCCATGGTGCCGAAGCCGCCGGGGAGGCAGACCATGGCCTTGGCCAGGTAGAGAAACCAGTACTTCCGCGTGAAGAAGTAGTGGAACTCGAAGTCGAGGCCAGGGGTGACGAAGGGGTTGAGGCTCTCTTCGAAAGGCAGGGAGATACCGAGGCCGACACTGCGGGCACCGGGCACCATGCTGGCGCCCCGGTTGGCCGCCTCCATCATTCCGGGGCCACCGCCCGTGCAGACGAAGTAGCGACGACGGCCGCCGCGCTGCATGTCCCACTCGGTGACCTTTCGTGCCAGCACGACGGTGTCTTCGTAGTAGCGACTGAGACGGACGAGGCGCTCTGCCTTGGCCACGCTCGCCTCGGCCTGCGCCCGCTCGGTGGCACCGGTCACCCGTTCGAGCTCGCGCCGAGCGTGGGCCAGCTGATCCTTGGCGTCATCCATGGGCCGTGACCGAGCAGAGCCGAAGAACACGATGGTGTCGGCCACGCGGGACTGCTGGAAGCGCTGCTTGGGCTCCTCGAGCTCGCACAGCACCCGGATGGGCCGGGCACGCGGGGAGTTGAGGAAGTCGAGGTTCTTGTAGGCCTTCAGGGTGCCGGACACATGCGCTCCATGCTCGTTGGCCACCCGGGTAACCGAAGGGCTGGCAGGGCGGGTGTTCCCTCGAATCCGCGCTTCGAGAAAAAGTGACGGCTGGGGGTACGCGCCACGGGTGGACCGGTGTCGAGAGACATGCACAGGCCAGTCGGGGTGAATGGCTGCTCCCCCCTCCGCGTCACTCGGGGAGTGGGTGGCACCAGACCCCAGCCTGTCGCGCTGGATTCGATGCCCGTCGGCATCGAAGCCCCCCACGGAGGAGACAACCTATGCGAAGCATGTTCCTGGCCCCCCTCTTCGGCCTCGCCCTCAGCCTCGGCGGCTGTGTCGTCTACGACAACGACTGTCCCGACGACATGCACATGGGTGGCGGCGGTGCGGAAGCGGAGGACCCGGCCTACTGGCTCACACCCGATATCGCCTCGCCCGGAGACACCTTCATCGGCTCACTCGAGTCCGACCAGGCCGTCAACTTCGAGGCCATCGCCGACATCCAATTCTACGGCGATGTCAGCATCTGCACCTCGCAGGCCCGCGACGAAGAGCTCATCCTCACCGTCGCAGTCGGCGTCGACGCGTCCCCGGGCCCCGTCGACGCGCTCATCGTCATGGAGAACGGTACCCGGGTTCTTGTGACCGAGATCCTCGTCATCGACGGCATCGACGGCGGAGACGATGGTGCTGGCGAGGAAGGCTCCGAGGACAACTCCGACGGTGATGAGGACGCGCCCGACGAGGAGACCGGCACCGAAGACGACGGCAGCGCAGACGATGACGCCACCGAAGACGACGGTGACTCCTCCATCGGCGGCTGCTGAGCGGTGGGCCCGGCGACCATGACCATCACCCCGAGAGGAAGCCAGCGGAGCGGGATACTGTCCCGTCCGGTCGTCTCCCCTGCCGGGAACGTGATGGAACTGGACGTCGAAGCCCTCTACCGCCGCTACGGCGACATGGTGCTGGGTCGCTGCCGCACCCTGCTGCGCAACGACGCCGATGCGCACGAGGCCTGTCAGGAGA